>JALHET010000262.1 GCA_022839525.1 Lentisphaerota bacterium | reverse complement strand
CAATGTGATAAAATCCGCTTCCAGCGTCGAAACCGTATTCGGCAGCATATGCAAAAGGCTGATAGCGTCCTGTTCACTCATTCGTTTTACCCTCGTTTAAAAGCTCGGCGTACAATTCGTAGTTCTCGTCGTCGAAGCAGACAAACACGCATTTCCGATCGCATCCGCTTTTATCTTAGTTATATCGGCAAAAGCGACTATTTTATCAATATGCGGTAATATCGGTATATAATAACACAACAACCCACCCCCGATCGGAGGACACAATAAACCCGTACGAAAAGATTCTGGAGCGGAGCAAGGCAAAGCACAAGGAAGTGCTGAAGAAGATGAGGCACCTGTCGAAGCTTAATAAGGTCGGATTCGATTCGTTCGTGCACGAGTGCCACCGGACGGTGTTCGCGAAGATCGACTGCACTGCATGCGGTTTGTGCTGCAGGAATTTTGGACCACTGTTCCGCAATACGGACATCAAGCATATCTGCGCGGAAATCGGCACCGATCCGAAACGGTTCACCGAACGGTACCTCAGGCAGGATCCGGACGGCGTGGGCTTTCTGCTGAAGGAGCTTCCGTGTCCGTTCCAGCGCGCCGACAATACCTGCGAAGTGTACGAAGAGCGGACGTTGTCGTGCAAAAGCTTTCCGCATACCGAATCGGTCAACATACAAAAAAAGCTCGTCGGGCTCGCGCTTGATTCGCTCTATTGCCCGGCAGCTTTCCTGATCTGCGAAATGATAATGGACGAATACTAACATTGAGCGGACCGGTTCCGGAACCTGGTCGGTATACACCGGGCAGGCGTTGAACTCCCCGGGCACTGTGTCGAATAACAGGCGAAAAAGTGTTATAGTTGCATACTATGAAGACAGCACAACGGTATCGAATTTCTTCTATATATAAGGCGCTTCTGCTCTTCTCGCTGGCAGGCAGTTTGGCGACCTTTTCTTCGTGCCAGACGATGGGCGGAGGGATTAAAGCCGATAAACACACCGGCACCCAGGCAGGCGCCCAGGTGGACACCCAACAGGGTGCCACACAGGACGCCCAGGCGGGAGCTCCAGAGTGGACGCGCAAGACGCCGAAATCGGAGGAATTTCTGTATGTCGTCGGATACGGCAAGGTGGCGGATCGCACGACGTCCACGAAACGCGCGGTTGCAGACGGGAAGGACCAGATTTCGAAATGGCTGGAAACGAAGGTCCAGACGATTCTTCTGGAGCACACATCCGAAACCGCCTCGTCGTCGAGGAGTTCGGTAACCGAAACTGCGCTGGAAATTTCCCGCTCGGTGTCGAGGGCGTCGATTTCCGGAGTAGTGCAGAAGGCTTTCTGGGCTGAATCCGACGGCGGTGTCTGGGTGCTGCTGGAAGTGCCCCGGGCGGTTCCAATTCGTCAATTCGAGGAAGCGGCACACACGCTTACCCGCCGGGATGCTGCCGCCTGGAGCGCACAGAAGATGAAAGAAGCCCTCAGAAAGCTGGAAGAAGAGCTGTAATTGATATCAGAATTATCATCCCACGGAGAAATCGGATATGAAAGCTGTTAGTGGATTCGCCGCGCTGGCGTCGTTGCTCTGTCTTGTCTCGTCGTGCACGAGCTTCCCCGAAAGGGGGGCTTCGTCGGATGGTTCTGTGAAGGAAGGACTGGCGCCGGTGTCGAACTCGAGGCACTTCGATACGCTTTGGAATTTGGATGGCTATCCGATGAATGTGTTTTACGGTCTTGCCGCGCCTTCCGGCGATCGGGAAGCAATGGCGGCCGAAGCGCTGTACCGGTGTGCGCGCAGTGTTGCGATCAGTGAACATTTGTATGTCAGTACCGGTCTGGTGACGGAGTCGGCAGGGGCGCAGCTGCAATCTTGGGCGTCTCGCGGGGAAGCGGTGTACGATGAGTCGTCGATCGAAGGTATTGCTTCGCGCTTGAAAACGCTGGAACTGATTGAAGGGAAAGAGGGGATGCTCTTGATTGCAGAGGACCCGGCGAAAACGGCTGTAAGGCGGCCGGACGCAGGCGGGCGCGACAAAACGGGGCGGCCAGCCTGGATTGACAGTCCGCCCCAGATTCCGGGATATATTGCTGCGGTCGGCGAAACGAAGGGGTACCGGTTCCTGACGGATTCGCTCGAAGCGGCGGACATTGCTGCTGCGTATGCGCTGATGGAAGCAAGCGCCGATACCGTAACCGAAGCCCGATCGTACAGCGAGACGGCGAAGGCAACCGGGCAGACGCAAACCGGGGAGGCAGGCAGGAATGGTGTTTTCCAGCTTTCGCGCGGTACTATTCAGGGGTTTTACGTGCTTGCGCGCTGGTTTGATGCGCGGAAGAATGTGTACTACACGCTCGCCGTTTGTCCGGTGTGAGTGTGGTATGCTGTCTGGCATGAAACGGTTTTCTGCGCGACCCGGCGCCGGCAGCGCGCGGTTCGGCACGGCTGGTAACACGCGCGCGATTCTGCCGGATCGGTGCGCCGCACCAGGCAGCGTTCTGACAACAGGCGCGCGATTCGGCGGTGGCGGCAGGGTGCGACCCGGCGCCGGCGGCGCGCGGTTCGGCTCGGCTGTCTGTGTCATTGCAGCCATTTTTCTTTCCGCCTGTGCGTCTGTGCCCCCGGGAGAAAATGTGGACGCCGGAGTACTTCGGAAGTCGGCTGGAAAGCAGCAGTCCGGAGCGCACAGTCCGGGCGAGATTGCAGCAGCGCGGCAGCGCGTGGTCGATTCGGCAAAAGTTCTGCTCGGGCAGAAGCCCGACGCTTCGGTCCAAGTTGCAGGCAGGCAGTTTACGCTCGACTGCATCGGAACGGTAAGCGCGGCCTGGTGGGGAGCTGGCTACGATATTCAGCGCGACTTTGCAAAATACTCGGGAAACGGAGTTCTCAGGTTGTACGCAAGCATGAAGGACTGGGGCGTACTGCATGAAATGCGAGACCCGAAGCCCGGTGATGTGGTTTTTTGGGAAAACACCTGGGACCGCAACGACAACGGCGTTCTGTACGACGACGGGCTGACCCATGCCGGCATCGTGATCGAAGTCGAGAGTGACGGCACCGTCCACTACCTCCATTCAAGCTATTCCCGTGGCGTCGTAATTGCGTACTTCAATCTGAAGCACCCGGCCGAGCCCTTCGGCCCCGGCGGCAAGGTGTGGAACTCGCCGATGTACCTGGGCGCCAACTACAACAAAACCAACAACCCTCCGCGGTGGCTTTCGGGAGACCTCTGGTCGGCCTTCGGCGATGCGGGCAAAACAGCGGAGCAGCTGCGCTGACAAGTTGCGCGATTCTGCCAACAGGCGCGATTCTGCCAACAGGTGCGGTTCTGCCAACAGGCGCGATTCGGTCGGGTAAAAATACTCCCCCTTTTTCGGTAAATACTTGTAGCGCGTTT
>JALHET010000261.1 GCA_022839525.1 Lentisphaerota bacterium | reverse complement strand
GGGATCAGAACGCTGACGCGCAGTCCGTCCAGCGTCAGGCCGTCCAGGGCGGCGACGACGGCGGCGCGGGCGCGCACGGTCGGCTCGTCCAGCCGAGGCGGGCGCGCGGGCGCGAGCGGCACGGCGATCTCGTTTGCGGATGAGGACGAGTCGTTCATCATCCCGGATATTGAGAAGTACATTGAAGAGGAACTGAAGTGTACGATTCTGAAAAGCGATGACCCGCTGCTGACGAAACTGCCGCCCAAACCGCAGGGACGTGCCGGGCGCCCTCGCGGTCAGGAGAGCCGAGCCGAGGCGGCGCGGACGAAGATAAGCGAGAAGGGAACGGGAGCGCCGGACGCCGAATGCCCAACGCCGAACGTTGAAGTGATGGGAGAGAGGGGAGCAGGGACGAAGAACGCTCAACGCTCAACGTCCGACGTTCAAGGTATGGACAAGACGGGGGCCGGAAGGGCTGGTGCAACTGTCGCGGGTAACGACGTTGGTAGGGACGGTTCCCCGAACCGTCCGCAGACGCCCCGGGGAGGCGGCTCTACCGGTGAAGTTATGGACACGCCGGCGGCGGGAGGGTCGGGCGCAAACGAGAGGGCAAAGGGAACGCCGAACGTTCAACGCCCAACGCCGAACGCCCAGATCATAGGCAAGCCGGTGGCGGGGGCGCGCAGACCCTGGTTTTCTGAGGAGTGGGTGCCCGGTCAGGGCACGAGACAGGTGTGACGGAAACGGTTTCAACAAGGAGGTGTCGGATGAACAAGGCGGTGTGTGGGGCAGTGGCGGTGTTCGGCTCGGTATGGGCCGGGATGGCGCAGTCGGAAAAGGTGAATGTGGTTCAGATCACGGATATGCGGGGAAACGTCGCGTACGAGGTGATGAACCGCGAGGAGTTTGCCGCGTTGACGAAGGAGATCAAGGAGGAGACGGTTGTGTTTGCGGCGGCGGTGGCGGAGTGCAAGAAAGAGTGGGAGTCGAACAAGGAAAACAAGTTGCCGTTCCAGTCCGCCCGGATCAAGCCCCGTTCCGCGAAAAAGGTCGGGCCGGATTATTCCGGACGCGAGAAGGCGGACAAGAAAAAGGAACAGCTTGAAGAGCGCCTGAATGACAAGCAGGTGGAGGAGATGGACAAGGAAGAGAAGAAGCGGAAGAACATGAACGATGAGGATATCGAGAAGGCGGACGCGCGTGTCAAGGCCGTGGACGACGCATTCGCGATGATCAGCAAGAAGATGGGCGAGAAGCTGAAACGCCCGGTGCCGGCGATCGGGCTGGCGTTTGAGGAGCCCGCCAGGGAAGAGGCCAAGAAGGAAGAGCCGAAAAAAGAAGAGAAGAAGAAGGACGAGAAGAAGTAGGACACGGTCTGTACAGGAAGTTCTTTCGGACAGGATTACATGATTTACAGGATTATGAAGCCCTAAAACCAGTCATGTAAAGATATCTGTCCGTTTAACGTGTACAGTAGGCGTTGGCAGTTATGTGTGTGAGGCTTGAGAACTGGTCGGTCAAGAAACCGGCTGCCGTTGTGGAAACGTTTCTTGCGCGGCCTGCGTTTGCGCCGGAGGCGGAGGAGGCCGCGAAGGCGGTGTTGGACGATATCCGCAGGCGGGGGGATGCGGCGGTGCTTGCGGCCGCGAAACGGTTTGACGGTGCCGCGCTGAGCGTTTCCGGGATGCGTGTTCCGGAAGGGGATATCAAGGCGGCTGCGGGAACGGTTCCCGCACGCGTGAAGCGGGCGGTCCGTGAGGCTCATGCGCGTGTCTGGAACTACGCCAAGGCAGGACTCCGCGAGCCGTGGTACGTGTGCACGCCGCGGGGCGGCTATACGGGAGAGTTCTATTCGCCGATGGACCGCGTGGGGGTCTATGTGCCCGGCGGAACGGCGCCGCTGGCCTCGACGGCTGTGATGACGGTGACGCTGGCGAAAGCGGCGGGCGTCAGGGAGATTGTGGCGTGTACCCCGTGCGGGAAGGACAAGAGGGTCAACCCTGTGCTGCTTTACGCGCTCAAGCTTGCGGGTGCCACCGAGATTTACCGGGTCGGCGGCATCCAGTCCATCGGGATGATGGCGTTCGGCACAACGAGCGTCAGGCCCGTGCAGAAAATTGCGGGGCCGGGCAATGCGTATGTCACGGCGGCGAAGCGTCACGTCTACGGGTATGTGGCCATTGACCAGGTGGCGGGGCCGAGCGAGATTGCGGTGCTGGCCGACGATTCTGCGGATCCCGCGTGGGTGGCGGCGGATCTGCTCTCTCAGGCCGAGCACGGCAGCGGGTATGAGAAGGCCTTGCTGGTGACCGATTCCCGGACGCTGGCTGAGGCGGTGTCGGGCGAACTCGCGCGGCAGACGCCGATGCTGTCGCGGGCGGCCATGGTGGAGCGCGTGATTGCGCGGGGCGGCATCCTGCTGGCGGTTGTCCCGGATCTCAAACAGGGCATGGAACTGGTGAACCGCTTCGCCCCCGAGCATTTCGAGATCATGACGCGCGACGCGCGGTCGAGGCTGAACGGTGTGCGGGCCGCGGGCGCGGTGTTTGTGGGGCCGTGGACGCCCGAGGCGGCCGGCGATTTCGTGGCGGGGCCGAGCCATGTGTTGCCGACGGGCGGCGCGGCGCGGATGTTCAGCGGGCTGACGGGTGACGATTTCCGGCGGCGGCACAGTTTTGTGGAGTTCACGCGCGAAGATCTGGCCGAGACCTGCGGCGTGATCGCGACGTTCGCGGAGGTGGAGGGTCTTGACGCCCATGGGCGTTCGGCCGGCATCCGGTTTGAAGCGCGGCGCTGAGCGCCGCTTTTTTTTTGGAGGCGCATGATACGTAAGCTGGCTTTTTTCTTGGTGTTCATGTCCGTGACGGCGGGTGCGGCTCCCGTGGCGGTGGTGCAGGGGCATGACGCGGTGGCGGCGGGCGAGCGCCGTTTCGCGTCGGCCTTGGCGCGGCATGTGGAACGGTGGTACCGCGAGGCGGGTGTCGAGGCGGAGCTGACAGACGACCGGAAGCTGGATGCGGCTCTGGCAGGCAAGAAGGTTGCGGTGCTGGTTTACCTGTCTCAGCCGACGGCGGGGCAGTTGGCCGCGCTGACGGCTTTCGTTGGCCGGGGCGGCAAGCTGATTGTCTGCTATTCTTCATCGCCTGGGCTGGCGGCTCTGATGGGCGTGCAGACGGTGGGGTACCAGAAGGGGACGACCGACGGGCGCTGGTCGTCGATGCGGTTCTCCAGCGCTCGCCCGCGCGGTGTCCCGGACGTTATTCTCCAGACTTCGCAAAACCTTTTCATTGTGCGCCCGGTGGCGGGGCGCTCTCAGGTGTTGGCCTGGTGGCATGACCGTCAGGGGCGGCAGACGGAGGAGGCGGCATGGCTCGTGTCGGCGTCCGGGTATTGGATGACCCATGTGTTGCTGGCGGACGGCGATGCGGAGGCCA
>JALHET010000260.1 GCA_022839525.1 Lentisphaerota bacterium | reverse complement strand
CTGTTCAATCATTCAACCCACACGATCGGCGCCAGACAAAAAGGAGTGCTTTCACCTGTTTTCTATGGGCTGGCAGTACAGGAACTTGAAAAAGAATACGGCGGAAATTTTCTTTTCCTTTTGGGCGCCCATGGTTCAACCCATGACCTTCCCTGGACCCGAAGCGCGGATGAAAAAGTGTTCAGGATTAAAGAGGCGGTCAAGGACGCATTGCTAAAAGCCGAAAAGAGAGAGATTCCAAGACTTGTTTCTGTTAAAAAAGAATTTGAATACCGTGTCAGGCATTTTGATCCCGAAGAAGAAGAAAAGGCTGTAACGTATTATTGCACTAAACGTTTGACTGATCCTGAAAAGAATATTGAGTTTTTCAGAAAAATGAGAACAGACCTTATTCCCCACCAGGGAGAGTTAAGAAAAACTTGGCTTCAGGTTATGGTAATAGGAGATGTTGCAATTGTGGGGATTAGCGGTGAACTGTTCAGCGATCTGGGAATTGATATAAAGCGACGTTCTCCTTTCAGGTATACCTATATTGCGGATTGTGCGAATGACCAGATAGGCTATCTTCCTGATAAAAAAGGATTTGAATTGGGAGGTTACCAGCTATGGTCTGGAAGGAACAGCCATGTTGCAAAGGGAACCGGTGAAAAACTTGTAGATGAAGCTTTAAACCTTCTCCGCGACATTTACGAATCGAAATAAAAAGAAAACCACAGTTTCCACGTTACCCGTTTATGCGTGAAGGGCTGAAAGCACGGCTTTCTGCCCCCGCTCCCCGGCGAAGGCCAGAACAGCTCCCCCTAACCAGGCGCCGAGAACCAAGGTTTTTTTCACCCTCTCATTTCCCTCATCTTTTCCGTGAACGCCACAGCACTGAAACCCGCCAGCCGGCGGCCGCTGCGATACGGGCCGCCGGCTGGCGGAGGTCTATCCATTGTCACGTTATCCGTGTACCGGCAAGGTCAACTGTCACGGCTCCAGCGCTCGATAAGTTCGCGCGCCCGATCCTTGCCGCCGAGGCCGAAAGCCAGCCCCAGTGCGAGAGCCGAGCACCCCAGCAGGGCACTGACAGCGACCAGCAGGATCTCCTCGCCGACGCCGAGTTGCTCAAGCGCCATGCTGACGCCGAGCAGGATGACGGCATAGCGAGCCACACCAGCCAACACGTTGACGTGTGCGTGGCTACTCAGGGAACTCGCGACGAGTGAACCCAGATACTTGCCAAGACTGAGGGCGGCCAACAGGATCACCAAGCCGACCGCCAGATTCGGAAGGTATTCCACCACGCGGCGCAGCAGTTCGGCCAACTGGTTGAAACGCAATGAGGCGGAGGCCTGTTGCGCCGTGATCAGCATGATCACCACCGCAAGAGCCGCACCGACCAGCCTGGAGGGCGGCATCTGCCCCTCTTTGGCCTCCAGGAAAGTCAGCCCCAGACGCCCGGGCAACGTATCCAGCCCCACTCCGCTGAGGAAGGTCTCGACCAGCGAGCGCACCACCTTGGCCACCACGTAACCGACAGCCACGATGACGGCCGCGACGAGTAGCGCGGGCACAGCCTCCAAGATATTCTGCAGCATGGCCTTGATCGGTTCGGAGATCGCCTTGATTCCGAGGCTATCCACTGCGGAAACAAGGATCGGGATAAAAATGAAAAAGTAAGCGATCTTCGAGACAATATCGGAAAGCTTGTTCGCGCCCAGCACCTTGCCCAACCCCAACTTCTCCGCGCCCGCATCAGCCCCGCTGGCGGCAAGGAAATTGCCCACCACCTCGCGCACAATCGTCGCCACGATGCGTCCAACGATCAAGATGATGGCCGCGGCAAACAGGTTCGGAAGAAATCCCAGCGCCTTGGAGAGCATGTCCTGCAACGGGACGACCAGTGCCTGCTGGCCTAACGCCTGCAGGAAAGGCGGCACGCCGAACAAAAGAATGACGTAGAAGAAAAGGCGTCCGATCATGGCGCTGGGAGCGAGCCGCCCCCCCGCCTCTTGAGGCACGCTCAGGTGCTTGGCGGCATACGCGTCGAACTTGAGCACACCCAGCGCCCGTGTGATCCCGGCCCGCGCCACAGCGGCCAGCCCCCAGTACACGAACAGTATCGCCGCAGCCTTGATCAGCCCCAGCACCGCGCCGACGATCCGGTTGAGAACAGTCTGCAAGGGGCCCGCCACGATGGAGAGATTTATGGCATTAAAGAACGCCACGAAACCGAAAAGCAGGAACAGCCATTTGACGACACTCCCCGCGAGTCCCGCGAGCGAACGCATCTGGCCATCCGATTTTTTCAGCAGGCTCTCCAGCCCCCAATCGCGCACAGCACGGTCATCAAGCTTCGTCAGGTTCAACAGCTTACGGACACCGGCCCCCGCAAGGATGCCGACACACCAAAAGGCCAGCAATAGCACCAGTGCCTTGAGGAGACCCGGAAGGACAGCCGCAACGCGCTGTACAGTGGGGAGCAGAACATCCTGCCAGAGCTGGCGGCTTTGGTCGACCGCCTGATGACCGCCTTCACGCAGGGATCCGCCTAGTTCGGAGGTGGCTTCGACGACGGCCTGAAGGCTCTGCCGCCCGGTTTCCATCACACCGGACGAGGACTTGGGCACGGGATGCTTAAAAACGGGCGCCGGCTCAAGCTGCGCGCAAACGAGAGAACAGCTCAACGCAAGTCCTAGAATCAGCAACACTTTTGCAGTCAGTTTATTCATGGGAGGTTGTCCTTTCCCTTTTCATATGCGCAACCACAAACGGCCCCATGCCGACTTGTGTGCCGCTTACTACGTTTAAGGGTAAAGGATTCCGGAGGTTTTTGCAACCGTTATTTCGGAACCCCCCCCCCGCCGGTCAGGGCGCGGTGACATCGATGACGTACACCTGCCGTCTTCCCTCGTGGACGGAATTGAACGCCAGCATCTTCCCGTCGGGGCGCCAGCGGGGGTGCAAGTCACACCTCCAATACCCGCCCCGGTAACATTCGGGGACAAAGAACCCCCCAAGCGGCAGCACGGCCTGATCCGACATGCGCAGCACCATCAGTTTCCGCTCGTTCAGTTTGTCGGGATAGGTGTCGGTCGCCATCCAGTGCCCATCGTCCGAAAAGACGCCATGCCCGTCGAAATCCAACAGCCCGAGCCCCACACGCGTGTAATCGGTCTTGCCGACGGTGAAAAGCACGTGACTCCACACAGCGTCCTGATACTTGGCCGTCACCATCAGGCGGTCACCGTCCAGCCAGTTGAAATGCGAGCCGCTCCATCCGTCCGGGAAACAGCGGCGCACATCGCTCCCGTCGCGGTTACAGGTGAACGACGTCGTTTTCCAACCCCTGGCCGTCGCCGGATTCACAGAGCGTGCCAACCAGAAGATCTCCCTCCTCGGCCGCGGGCATCCGGTCACGCACCGAAGCGATACTCACAATCAGTTTCGCCGCCCCCGTCTCGAGATTGACCAGAAACAGCCCGTCGTCTTCCGGCCAGGTCACCTTCTCGCGCGCGTCCTGGCCTTTGCCGCCGTACCCATAGTCGGGGCGCGTCAGACGCAGCCGCGCGTAGTTGATGCTGACCGCCTCTTTGCCGGTCGGGGAGACCGCGCTCACCGGATAGGGGATGATGCGGCTCGAGTTGTCCTTCATGTCAAAAATCAGCGACACGAATTTACCGTCCACAAGGTCGTTGTAGATGAATTGCGTATTCGGCGCTGTAGCCAGCCAGTGCGCCATCGTGGCTTCCTGAAAATTCCAGCAACTGGTTTTTGTCAACGGGATAAACCGGTTGTTGTCTTTCAGATCCACCACGCCGAGGATCGCCACATCCCGTTCCGTGGGCAACCGGTTTGTCACTCCCGCGGCCCCGAGGTAATCGCCCGCGGCTTCGAAAACTTCGGAAACTCCCGCGCACTCGCGCCCCCTATGAAGGCCATTGTCAAAATCAAAAACACATGAATCGTTTTCATCGCGTCTTCCCTTTCCTTTTACTTTCTTTCTGTTCAACCATTCTTCACACTGCCATCCGTCTGGATACTACTCGATAACCACATCTGCCATCACCGGAAAATGGTCGGAAGGATAAAGCCCCTGATCGGAATCGTTGACCGTCGCATGGGTGAGCACCCGAATACCGTCCGACACGAAAATGTAATCGATCTGAGCGGTCGGCGCGGGGTTTGACGTGAAAGCGTTGAAGGTCGCCAGCGTACCCGTGTGTGGTGTACGGGAGATGGCTGCGGCGTCGTGCAAGACGGATGTCGCCAGCCGGATCGGCGCAGCCCCTGGCGTAGCGTTCATGTCCCCTGTCAGAATGACAGGGCGTCCCTGCGCAATCAGCGGCATCCGCGTCAAGATCAGCGCCATGCCGTACTCGCGCGCCGCCGCGCTCCTGTGATCGAGGTGGGTGTTGAAGTGGACGAACTCGCGCCCGGTTTTCCGATCCAACAGTCTCGCCCAGGTGCAGACGCGCGTGCAGGCGGTATCCCATGATTTGGAACCCGGCGCCTCCGGCGTTTCCGATAGCCAAAACGTCCCGGTATCGCGCAAGTCAAACCGCGCGATCCTGAAAAAAATGCAGGAAGCCTCTCCCCGGCGTTTGCCGTCATCACGCCCTCCGCCCACCGCGTCCCACCCTTTCGTCAAGAGATCGTCGATCTGCCCTGCCGTGGCTTCCTGCAGCCCAATCAGGTCAAACCCATGTTTAGCGATCACACCGCACACGCGGCCGACACGGCAGGTCCACGCATTCGGCACCCGATCCACGGGGCAGCGGATATTGAACGTCGCCACACGGAAAGAACCCGCATCCTCCGCCTGGGCATGATCCACCATGACGACACCCATGCCCAGCAGCACGCCCATCACATGACCCCATCTAACCCGGAGCGTCATCACCCCTCCTTCCCTTGAATACTTAGCAGTGTACCGAAAAAAAGCATCCCGTGCAAACCGGCAAAAAAGGCCGCCCCGCAAACCGGGGCAGCCTTTCAGATGAGTCTCGGAGCGGATGCGGCTCAGCGCTTTGCGGACTCTTCGATCGACACGGCGACTGACACGGTCGCCCCGACCATCGGGTTATTGCCCATCCCGAGGAAGCCCATCATCTCCACGTGCGCAGGGACCGAGCTGGATCCCGCGAACTGCGCGTCGGAGTGCATGCGCCCCATGGTGTCGGTCATGCCGTAAGAGGCTGGGCCAGCGGCCATGTTGTCGGGATGCAGGGTCCGGCCTGTGCCGCCGCCTGAAGCGACCGAGAAGTATTTTTTGCCCCGCTCGACGCACTCTTTCTTGTACGTGCCCGCAACCGGGTGCTGGAAACGCGTGGGGTTTGTGGAGTTGCCCGTGATGGAGACGTCCACACCCTCTTCCCACATGATCGCCACACCCTCGCGCACGTCATCCACGCCGTAGCAGCGCACCGCCGCGCGGGGACCATCCGAGAACCTCGTCGTCTTCGTGACCTTCAGTTTGCCGGTCGCGTAGTCGAATGTCGTTTCGCAGTGGGTGAACCCGTTGATGCGGCTGATGATGTAGGCGGCGTCTTTGCCAAGGCCGTTGAGGATCACCTGCAACGGAGCCTTACGAACCTTGTTCGCCTTGAGCGCGATGCCGATCGCGCCTTCTGCGGCGGCGAACGACTCGTGTCCGGCAAGGAAGCAGAAACACTTCGTCTCTTCGCGTAGCAGCATCGCGGCCAAGTTGCCGTGGCCGAGACCGACCTTGCGGTCGTCCGCCACAGAGCCGGGAATGCAGAATGCCTGCAGCCCCTCGCCGATGGCTTCAGCAGCCTCGGCCGCCTTGACGCATCCCTTTTTCAGCGCGATGGCAGCACCCAACACATACGCCCATTTCGCATTCTCGAAACAGATGTTCTGGATGGAGGTGGCGATTTCATACGGGTCAAACCCCTTGGACTGACACAGCTTGCGCGCGTCCGGGAGATCTTTGATCCCATACTTTTTGCAGACCGCATCGATCTGTTTGATGCGACGCTCATAACTTTCGAAACGTGCCATAAGAAAAAGTCTCCTTTCAACTACTCGTGGCGGGGATCGATGAACTTCACGGCTCCCAGCTCCTTGGAGAAACGCCCGTAGGTGCCGGTCGACTTCTCAAGAGCCTCTTTCGGATCCGTGCCTTTCTTGAGCAGTTCCATGAACGGCCCCATGCGGACAAACTCGTAGCCGATAACCTCGTTGTTCTCGTCCAGCGCGATGCGCTTGACATAACCTTCGGCCATCTCCAGATAGCGCACGCCCTTCTGTTTGGTGCTGTACATCGTACCGATCTGGCTGCGCAACCCCTTGCCGAGATCCTCAAGCCCGGCGCCGATCGGCAACCCGCCCTCGGAAAAGGCGCTCTGGCTGCGGCCATAGGCGATCTGCAGGAAGAGTTCGCGCATAGCGGTATTGATCGCGTCGCAGACCAGATCCGTGTTCAGCGCCTCAAGCACGGTTTTTCCCGGCAGGATTTCGGCGGCCATAGCGGCCGAGTGGGTCATGCCGGAACAACCGATCGTCTCGACCAGTGCCTCCTGAATTACGCCTTCCTTGACGTTCAGGGTCAGTTTGCAGGCGCCCTGTTGCGGCGCGCACCAGCCGATGCCGTGCGTTAAACCGGAAATGTCGGTGACTTCCTTGACCTGCACCCACTTGCCCTCTTCAGGGATCGGCGCCGGCCCGTGCTTGGTGCCCTTGGCGACGCAGCACATCTGCTCCACTTCGTGGGAGCACTGATACGGACAACTCATGTGATTGACCTCCATAGGTGTACGAAAAAAACGGCGTGATTCTACACAAAAACAAGAACCGTGACAAATGAAATGCCTTTAAACCCGGCAATTCTAAATGTGCCTCTTTTCAAACGCCGGACGGCACGGAGGTCGCCCCTCCATCATCCCAAATAAAGGTTCTTCGAAGGAACTGGAGGGGCGGGCTTCGTCCCGACCGAAGGAGGCGGCCAAATTTAGAATCACCGTTTAGGCCTCTCGGCGCTTGCCGCCGCTGTCCGGTGACGGTACACTACTGGCATGTTCATCCACACTTTCACCTCCCGCTGGTGCGGCAGGGCACGGTTGCTCACAGCCGGTATCGCCCTTGTCTGCCTCTGCGGTTGCGCGTCCATGCGGTTCAAGCCCCTGCGGGAAACCCGGTTCATCAACATGGATGCCGAAGTGCTTCACGTCGAGTATGGTGAGGAGAAGCGCACCGAAACCTTTCCGAACGGCATGTCCTCATCCGGAATACGGTTTGTCGATAAGAAACGCGAATTCGAGTTCATCGAAAAGGGGTTCTACTGCCTGTTGCGCCACAACGGTCAAACCGTTTTCGAAGGCGTCTACTGCCGCAAGTGAGCCGGCTTGCGGGCACTGACCAGCCAATGCGGCATCGGCGGCGGAACGGAGCGCGTTTCGCACGCCCCAAACCCCGCTTCGGCCAACCACCCGTGCAGTTCGCCGTCGGAGAACACCCCCCCGTGATGCGTCGTCAACGCCATATTGACCGCAAACAGAGCCGAGAACGGCGGCGACGTGTGCGTCGCGTCCGTCATCATGTCCAAAATGTAGATGATTCCTCCCGGACGCAACGCGGCATACGCGCGCTTTAGGATCGACACGATCATCTCCGGCGACTCCTGATGCAAAGCCCCGAAAACGGTTACCGCATCATAGGCCTCCTCCTCATACCTGTCCGTGTGGTAATCGCCCGCCCGGCAGGTCACCCGCTCCGCCATGCCCGCGTCGCGCACCAGCTCCGCCGCGACTTCCGCAACCCCGGGCAGGTCGACCGTCACGCAGGTCAGCGCCGGGTTCGCCTGCGCCAGCAGCACCGCGTAGGTACCGGGGCCTCCCGCCAAATCCAAGAGCCTGCGGCAACCGCCCAAATCCAGCAGGGGCACAACGGCTCGCCCAATCCCCAACGCCCGCCCGTGCATCGCCAGCACAAAACGCCGCGTGCGTCCGGCGTTCGCGCCTAAATGGATCGCGGGATCCTCAACAGGCCGTCCGCTCCTGACCAGTTCCGCCAGCCGGCCCCACGCCGGATACACATCCCTGTTGTACTGCACCGCGCGGGTGAGATCATAAGGCGCGCC
>JALHET010000259.1 GCA_022839525.1 Lentisphaerota bacterium | reverse complement strand
AAGACGGATGTGGGGCGCGGTTTATCGGCGGCGGTGAAGACGCCCGGGCGCGGCTTGGCCTGTACGAAAGGGGTCTCCGCCGCTGACGCGTAACGCGCCCCGCAACCGGTGCAGAGATAAACCGAGCCGGTTTTTTTAAAGCCTTCATAAACGGGTTCGACCCGGGCAAGGGTGATGTTGCCGCAAACCGAACACTGGATTTCCAACGGTTGTTTCGTCATACGGGAACCCGATGCGGGGAGAAACGGTGCCGGCGGTCACGCGGCCGTGCATTGGGCAGGAGTCTCCGTTATGAAAAGCAAAAGATTGTAACGCGCACCTGATAAGAAACAAGACGGAAAATCACAGTCTAAAAATGAGCAAGGGCGTGTAAGGGTTCTTTGCCCTCGTAAAAAAAATAGGCGCGCGATTTTTTTTCTTGTCATGCGACGGCGGGAAAGGCGCCGCCGCAACACATCATAAAAAGCCCGGTTTTGTTGGGTTTTAAGTGTTTTTCTTGCTGTGAGAAAGCCGGCGCTCACGTCGCGCGGTTTTTTTTAATCCGCATTTTTTTGCATTTTTTTAAAAAACTGTCTTGCAATTTTCAAAGTAGCGATTACAGTATCGCCAAAACAACATTTTTTGCTGCATTGTTTTTGTGATGCGGCAAGTGTTGTTTGAAACGTTCACCACAAACGAAAGGACAACGCAATGGCCACAGCAAAGAAGGCAGCTCCTGCAAAGAAGGCAGCTCCTGCCAAGAAGGCTGCTAAGAAGCCTGCGAAGAAGGCGGTGAAGAAGGCTCCCGCGAAAAAGGCGCCTGCGAAGAAGGCGGTGAAAAAGGCTCCCGCGAAAAAAGCTCCCGCGAAGAAAGCCGCCGCCAAGAAGCCTGCGAAGAAGTAAGGCTTGCCGCTTAAAAGAAAAAACACTCCTGTGGCTTAGGCTGCAGGAGTGTTTTTTATGTCTGCCCGGCGGAGCGTCTCCCTACTGGTCGCGGTAGATCACTTTCGCGCGGCCCTTTTCGATCGCGCCGATGAGGCGGTGGCGTCTTTACGCCGGACGATGATGACGAACCCGATGCCCATGTTGAAGACGCGGTACATCTCGTCGTGGTCGACCCTGCCTTGGCGCTCGATGAACGTGAAGACGGTGGGGGGCTGCCAACTGTTGCGGTTGATGACCGCGTCACATGTGGGGGGCAGCACGCGCGGGATGTTGTCCACGAAACCGCCGCCGGTGATGTGCGCCATGCCGCGTATCGGGAGTTTGGCCATGAGCGCGGTGACGGGCTTGAGGAAACTGCGGTGGACGGACAGGAGGGTGTCCGCGACCGTCATGCGGGTGCCGGGAATGAAATCCTGCGGGGTGAAGCCGCACTGGTCGAGAATCACCTTGCGTGCCAGGGAAAAGCCATTGGTTTGAAGGCCGCCGGAAGGCAGGCCGATGATCACGTCACCGGCCCGGATGCCCGAGCCTGTGATCAGTTTCTTTTTTTCGACCGCGCCGACGATTGTGCCCACCAGATCATATTCGCCCAGCGGGTAGAGGCCGGGCATCTCGGCGGTCTCGCCGCCGAGCAGCGCGCAGCCGTTTTCCTTGCAGGCCTTGCAGAGCCCCGAGATCACCGCCGTGAAAGTGGCGGCGTCAAACCGTGCGGTACCGATATAATCCATAAAGAAGAGCGGTTTGGCGCCCTGCACGAGGATATCGTTGACGCAATGGTTCACAAGATCCTGGCCGACGGTATCGTGTTTTTTTGCCAGCGCGGCGACTTTCAGCTTGGTGCCGACCCCGTCGGTGCTCGCCACCAGCAGGCACTCCTTGCCAGGCGCGCGGAAAAGCCCCCCGAACCCCCCTATACTGCTGACGACCCCTTTTGTGGTGGTGGCGGCAACCATCTTCTTGATGATCGCGATGCCAGACATTTTCGAATCAATATCCACTCCGGCCTGTGCGTAAGCAGATGTTTTCTGCGCATGGGCTGGCTGTTTCATCATCCGCGTGCCTCCCAGTCAAATGAGAATTCAAGAAACGCCGCAAATTAGCATATTTGCAATGCGAGTTCCAGCCCAAAGGGTATAAAGCCCTGTTTTGTCAAAAGAACAGTCCCGAAAGCCCCGCATGTCTTGAACATGCGGGGCGGGTAATCCGCGATGTCCCCATTTCGGGGGAGGCCGTAAAACGCATACTTGGAGTAGTGGAAAAAACCTGCCGCGATGCTCTGGGGAGGGGTGGTCAGCGGCTGGGATCGTAAGTAGTAACTATTTGCAGTTAGTATTGTTATGAACTTTCGTATCTAGCCTGACGGTCAAGACGGCGTTTGAAAAAACGATCGCGTCTGTGAAGAAATGCACCTGCCATTCGGAGTGGTCAAGTTTACGGAACTCGAGGTCCAGCCCGAGGGGGTCGCTCCGCTTGATGGCGTTCCGCCCCAGAAAGCGGTGCCGAGGGGCTTCGGTCAGTGCGGCGACCTCAAGGCGGCGGTCAACGGCGAACCAGGTGTAGCGTTCGGCCAATTGACGCGGCAGTCCGATATAATAGCGCGTGGGCATGGCCAGCGGACGGTACAGCGCGGCGTCCGTCAGCCATACCCCTTCATAACGGTAGGAGAGATAGGGGAAACGGGCGCGGATCAGGGGCGGCTTGTACCAGATGAAGGCGGCGATGCCGATGACCGCGATGGCCAAAGCGGCCTTGAGCAGGTCGGGTGTCAGCCGGCGCCAGCGGCTTTTGGGTGCGGCAGACGCGGGAGCCTGTCTGTCCGGATCTTGAGCGGGCTTGCCGGGCAGCGTGGGGGGCGCGGGCTCTGCCGTGCTTGCCGGCGTGGGCGGCTGGTCAGCGGGCACCGGTTTCGCAGCTTTCTCTCTGTTTGGTTTTGTTTTGTTTTTTCCCATTGGCGCGTCTAGTTATAAACGGGGGCGGCCTTTGAGAAAAGAGAAATTTGAAATTTTGTTCAGGCGGGGACGGAGGTTCACAGTTTGAGCAGCTGCCGCGCCTGCTCGAAGGCGGGGGTGAGGTCGATCTTCCGGCAGGCATGCCCAAGGGAGCCGTCGAAAACATGGACGGAGCCGTTGGCCTCAAGGTCGCGGATGAAACGGGCGAATTTGGACGAGGCGTTTTCGAGCGTCATCAGGATTTCGACTGCCGCTGACCCGCGGGTGACGGCTTCGCTGATCATGCCGGTGGAGTCGGCGGTGACAAACAGCCGTTCGCACAGCGAGACGAAGGCCGGGATCGGGTTGAAGGTGTCGCGGCTGTAAAGCAGCTTGTAGTCGAACGGGTAGGTGTCGATGAGCGCCTCCACCTCGGGCGGCGTGCGGCGTGACGTGGTAATCCAGCGCTCGCGGCCTTCCGTGGCGGAAAAAAGGCGGTCGAGGTCGCGCCGCATGCCTTCCGCGGTCAGCGACGCGAAAGCGTTCGGGCCACCCACAATGATTGCCACGGCCGGCTTGCGGGACGCGTGGCGTTCGCGGAAGGCGGCAACACCTGTTTCATAAAAAGCCGCGCTGGTGGAGGTCAGGTTGACCGGGATGGGGATGAGGTTCGGAAGGCGCGGCGGACGGTCGAACGTCGGCGCAAGGATGCAGTCGAAATTCAGCTTGTACCCGCCGGGGAAAAGGATGGCGGCCACCGGGATTCCGCGGCGGCGCGCGGTGACTTTACCCGGATAGAAAGCGGTAGAGCCGGCACAGACCACCGCGGCATAGTAACCGTCCGTGTGCTCGATCCTGAAGGGCTTCTCCCAGAGCAGCCCGAGCCGGTCGGCGGCATAGGTGAAAGCTTTATGGGCGCGCGAGGGATAGGCGGTGCGCGCGCAGTCGAAGCCGTATCCGAGTGCGGTGCAGAACGCTTTGGATTGGTTCTCGTGCCCCGCCTTGCCGTCTGTGACAATCAGCAGTTTTTTTGCCATGATGCCATCCGGTTAGTGCCTTACCGCCGATAAGGCCAATGTGTCCTTTGAGCCTTTGTGTGAGATTGAATTGGGTTGCGGGCTCCGCCCGGTTAGAGGATCAGCGAACGCCACTCCGCGATCTCGCGTCGGCGTTGGGCCGCCCAGGACCCGCAATCGGTTTCGGGCGGCAGCGTGTTGAGAACCCGTGCGCCGCCGCATGTCGGGCAGCAGGCGCCTTCGGTTGTGACCGCCGCTCCGCAGTGCGGGCAGCGGCGCTCCAGCAGTTCGCCGCAGACCGCGCAGTGCGTGGCACCCGTCCGGCCGTCCGACTGAAGCTTCGGCCAGAAGAGCAGCTCGCCGTTCACCACATACGGCACGTTGGAAAAGCAGTCGGCATGCGGGCAGTAAGCGAGGGTGTTCACGGCGGCCGGAGCGGCGGCGGGCGACGCCAGCGCTGCGGTGGCCGCCGTTTCCAGCGGAACCTCCAGAAGCGCGGCGATTTTCTCAACCGTCTCCTGCGAGACCTTGGAAGCCTGCCCCGCCTCAAGCATGCTGAGGGCCGACTGCTTACAGCCCACCGCCTCA
>JALHET010000258.1 GCA_022839525.1 Lentisphaerota bacterium | reverse complement strand
CGGGTTATGGGTTACACGTTACAGGTTACGGGTTGCAGGTTCAGGGAAGAAAGGCTTCAGGAGGGGGAGAACCTCCTCGACGGCGGAGGCACCCTCGGCGATGGCTTCGGGGCCGCGGTGGAATTCGAGGGTCATGATATCGCCGACCGCTGGCTGAATCAAGATGTCTGGCGGGTGGAGCGCCAGTTCCCGGCGGGTGATCTGATTTTCGATCAGGCGGAACGAACGGGTGAGCACGTCGAAGATGGAGAGCTCCAGGTTTTCTTTCTTTTGCGGAACGCCCCAGTGCTTGATGGCATCCTCCATCGGGGTCTGCAGCTGCGGCATGAGCTTGCCGATCTGGGCGACGAGTTTCTCAATGCGTTGGGAAGGCTGGGAGGGGGCGGGCGTTTTCCTGACCGGTTTACGCTTGCCCGGCAGGGCGCGCAGGTTGATGTCCACCGCAATGACGAAATCAGCCCCCATGGCGCGGCAGACAGAGACGGGGAGCGGGTTGACGAGGCCGCCGTCGACCAGATGTTTCCCCTGGAGGCGCATGGGGGTGAAGATGCCCGGGATGGCGATGCTGGCGCGGATGGCGTCGAAAAGGCTGCCCGAATCCAGGACGACCTCCTTTTCGTTCTGGAGGTCGGTGGCCACCGCGGCGTAAGGGATCTTCAGCGCGCTGATCGCGTGGACGGGGATCACGTCGCGCAAAAGGCGCATGAAATTCTTGCCGCTGAGGAGGCCGGAGCGGGGGAAGTTGACTTCGAGGAAAAGGCGCGCGACATGTTTCCAGTCGAGCTGGGCGGCCAGGGCTTGCATGGTCTCCAGACTGTCGGAGGCATAGAGCGCGGCGACAATGGAGCCGATGCTGGTGCCCGCGATACAGTGCACGGGGATTCCCAGTTCGTTCAGGCGCTGCAACACGCCGAGATGCGCCCACCCGCGCGCGCCGCCGCTGCCGAGCGCGAGGCCGATCCTGGTGGGAATATGGCGGGGAAGGGACATAGGGAAGTGCGGGAGTGCGTCAGTGCGGGAGTGCGCGGGTGGGGGCCGCGCGCTTGTACGGGAGAGCTTTCGTCTCGGGGAAAGGAGGAGGGGTCTGCTTGCCCGCCGTGGAGATGGCCTTGCGGTTTTTGACGAAAACGGTGCGGGTGTACCCGCCGCGGAGAAGTTCCGCAGAGATTGATTGCATGAGCGGGCGGTCAGGCTTGTCGGGAATGAGGATGTTCACCTCCTGTTCGTGTGTAATGCCGTCGTCGCGCAGCGCGGCGGCGATTTTTCCCGGCGGCACGCGTTTGCCGTTGAACGTGACCGCGCCGGATTCGTCGACGGTGATTTCGGGCACGCGGGTGTTCTCAATGACGCGCGAGGTGGTACACCCGTTCCAACAGGGAAAGGCGATGAGGAAGAATGCGAGAAAGAGTAAGGGATGTTTGTGCATGTGATCTCCAATGTTTAGAAAATTTTACCATAAGGCCGCTGGGCGGTGGCACAAAAAAGGGGAAGTTATTGTGATCGGCCAGGGGGACGCGAGTCTGATGCGTGTTGGGCGCGAGGGCACGGGAGGGACGAGCGTCTGATCGTCCGGGCAAGCAGACGCTTGCCCCTCCCGCTGACCGCTTGCCAAGTTATTCCGTCAGCCACGTCCAGGAGTGGATGACCCAGCGGCCGGTGTAGGCGTCGCGGATGACGGTGACGGCAGCGCGCTGGTCGGCGAGCACCACCGGCCGCGACGGCGTCGAGGCGGGCGAGAGCGCCTGCGCGGCCACGATGACCACGAAGATGTTCTGGCGGAAGGAGACCTTGTCGACAAGCCCGCGCAGGACATCCTCCGTATAGTCGTGCATGGGGTGGAGGTTTGCGCCTCCCCCCCAGACGTTCTCGGTCCGCAGTGTCTCGTTGGTGGCGATGCCCGGCAGCATGTCGGCGTACGAGCGCCAGCCCATGCTGTAGGGCGCGTTGGTGAGCGCGTCGGTGTAGACATCGGCCCAGTTCTCCAGCCCGCTGTCGAGGTCGCGCAACAACTTCTTTGCTTCGATGCCGATCAGGGGACTGTTTGTCCAGCCGACGGACACGTCGGACAACAGGGCTTTGATCACGGGACGCTGCTGGGTGTTGGCCTGCACGAGCCCGCGCGTGGGGGCATTCGCGGGTCGGATGGTGAAAATGTCGGTCAGGGCCGCACCGGAGCGGGTCGTGAAGGTGATGGTGTCGTAGAGACGTGTGCCGTCCGGGTAGACTTTTGGATCGGTTTGTGTGTGTCTGTTGTAGGAGGCGTAGATGTGCCCGATGTCGCCGATGGAGGAGAAGGGCGCGTTGAAGTGGATGAAGGGGAGTTCGCTGACCGCCGTCAGATTTGTCGAACGGATGACCGGTTCAGCCCATGCGGAGCCGGCGGGGAACGGGCGCCAATATCCGATATAGGCGTTCTGGCGGGGATCGGGGCAATACATGTTGGTGACGGCCGTCCAGCCGAACACGGGTACGGATGCCGTTTCGCCGGCCGGGGTCAGGAGCGCCTCATCCACGATGGTGTCTTGTTTTTCAGCGACGCCACCGCCTTCTGTTGGTGGCGCGTCGGTGCGCAGCGTGGTGACCGGGCGTATCCAGATGGTGTTGGGCTTGCCGGTCAATGTTTTATCGCCCAACGCATAGTAGTTTGTTGTGGCCGGTTGCGTGAGGACACCGTTCGCGTCTCTTTTCTCGGTTATCACCTGCTTGAAGCAGACAGCCTGTTTGGGATAGACGGTCCAGAAGTAACCGGAGTATTCCGATGATGGCTTGGTGTATTCGGCAAACTCGATGTCGCCGTTATCGGGTTTGGCTCTGCTCAATTCAAGTTTAAACCGGTCCTCCTCGTCCATGTTGCCCAGCGAGGGCTCGCTCATGGAGGGAAAGAGGTTGTCGAGAATGCCGGGGATTTTAGAAAGCTTGCCTAACAGGCCGTTCAAGGCTTCGGATTCACTGTCTTCCGGTGTGATCATCAGAAAATCATAAAGGGAGGAAACGGAATTGGTTGGCAGCATGGCCATGAGGCTGTCAAGGACGGTTCCAAGATCGCCGGGCATGGGCAAGGGCTGGACACGGTCGATCTCTTCGTAGAAAACGAAATTGGTGGTTGATACGGTCAGCGTGTTCGTGGTGTCATCCAACAGATAAAGGGTGCTGACCTCGTTTTCCACGACGGTGCCTCCAGTGGTGTTTGTCACCACGACCCATAACGCGTCGCCCATGAAATAGAAAGCTGTGAGGAGATTGGTTTCCGAAAGGGTTGATGCTGTGCCGTCGGCCAGTTCAAAGCCGGTCATCCGGTTGGTCGAGTAGGTGTTTCCGCCTGTGTTATGCCAGAGTATCCATGGGTAGTCGGCGGCGGTCTGGCCTTCAAAGGCGATGATCATGCGGTTCGTTGTGTTTCCGGGCGGTTCGATCCAGTCGGCCACCGTGTTGGTGACGACG
>JALHET010000257.1 GCA_022839525.1 Lentisphaerota bacterium | reverse complement strand
GCTCCAGCTTTAAATCCTCTTTTACGATTTTTTCCATTTCGGCTTCTATTGCGGAAAGGTCTTCCTCCGTAAAGGGCTTTTCCGAATCAAAGTCATAATAAAAGCCGGTGTCGATTGCCGGTCCGATAGCGATTTTGGCATCCGGGAACATATCCAGAACGGCTTCTGCCATCACATGCGTGCTGTTCCACATGCTGCAATAGGCGATAACCACCTTCTTTGCCGGCCTGCACACCATCCACGCCTGATAGGCCGCGAGGATCTTGTCGAAATGGCTGCGCCAGATCACGCCATGACTCGGCGCGACAATCTTCAGCTTCAGGCCGCCCAGCCGTGCCAGCGCGGCAGCCACCGGGCGGCCGTAGGGCAACACGATGTTGGCGTAGTAGGCTTTGGCCTCCTGCATCACCTCACACAGATCCGACTCGTCGTCGAAGCGGAACCCCGAGGCGTAGTGCTGGCCGAATGCATCCATGGAGAAAAGAAGCTCGTCCTCGATCACATACGTGACCATCGACTCCGGCCAGTGAACCATCGGCGTGTCAAAAAACTGCAGGGTCTTGCCCCCGAGTGCAAGTGTCTCGGCGTCTTTGACCACCTGAATCTTCCAGCCGCTCACGTCGTAGTGACGCGCCAAGGCATCCCTGCACTTGGCGTTGCAGAGCAGCGTCGCGTTAGGGCAGGCCTTCACCGTCGCGGGGAGTCCGCCCGAGTGATCCGGCTCCGCATGGTTGCAGACGATATAATCCATTTTCTCAAGCGGGACATGGCTCTTGACGGTTTCAAGAAAAGCCGACACATACGGCGCTTTCACCGAATCGATCAGCACGGTTTTCCCCGCCATCACGAGGTAGGCGTTATAGGTCGATCCCCGGCTTGTGGTGTAACCGTGAAAATCGCGCACCGCCCAATCGGTGTGTCCCACCCAAAAAACGTGATCCATCAGTTTCGTGTTCATGGCCACAACTCTCCTTAAAATATGTCAAGTCAGTTTACCGACTTGGGAGCGTGGCTTCCACCCTAAAATCCATACGGCACTTGCATCGCAACCCTGTCCCCGCTATTCTGTTTCCCCGACCTGACTCATGGCGACAGGCATACCCCTTATGAAAAACGACTTCCTCGCTTCCGAATTCAAGCCAGCCCCGGCCGATGCCGCCGCGTTCCACATCATCCCCGCACCCATGGAGCTGAGCGTCTCCTACGGCAGCGGCGCGCGTCTGGGACCGCAAGCCATCCTCGATGCCTCGCAACAGCTCGAGGCCTGCGACGGCGAAGGCCACGCCAGTGCCGCCAACATCCATACGCAGAAACCCGTCGCGCCCCGCTCCAAAGAACCTAAAGCCTGGATCGACGCCATCGAGGCACGCGTGGCGCACGCGCTCGCCTGCCGTGCGGTTCCAGTCGTGCTCGGAGGCGAACACACGGTCACTCTGGGCGCGGCCCGCGCGTTCCATGACGCCGGCGCGAAAATCGGGTTTATCCACTTCGATGCCCATGCCGACTTGCGCGACGCTTACGAAGGCACACGCCTGTCACATGCCTGTGTCATGCGCCGCGTTCACGAACTCGGGTTCCCCTGCATTCAGATCGCCACGCGCGCCCTCTCGCAGGAGGAGCGCGAGTACCGCGCAGCTCACTCCAAGACGATCACCGCTTATGACGCATGCGAAATCGCCGACGGAAAAATGACGCGCCATTTCATCCCGCGCGGCTTTCCGAAACATGTGTACGTCACCTTCGATGTGGACGGGTTTGACCCCGCCGTGATGCCTGCCACCGGCACGCCGGTGCCGGGCGGACTCTTCTGGTACGACGTGATCCGCATGCTTCGCAGAATCGCCGCCACACGCCACATCATGGGCTTCGACATCGTGGAACTCGCCCCGGCCAGAGGGCTGCACCACGCCGATTTCACTGCGGCGCTCCTGACCCAAACCCTCATGGGGCTTGCCACCCCCAACAGCTAATCGCCAACTCTTCCTTAATTTAAGCTCACCTATGGCTCTTCTTTCTTTGCGCAATGTCAGCATCCAATACGGCGGCCCCGCCGTTCCCGACGGCGTCAGCTTCAGTATCGATCCCGGCGACCGGGCCTGTGTCACCGGACTCAACGGCGAGGGGAAGTCCACCCTCCTCAAGATCATCGGAGGACTGATCCCGCCCGACTCCGGCGAAATCGTCAGCCAGCCCGGACTGCGGGTCGCCTATCTCACCCAAGACGTGCCCGAAGACATCGAAGAGCACGCCGCCCGCCTGTAAGGTTAGAATTGCCCCACCCGCCCAAATGTGCGAAGATTGAATCACCTTTTTCGGGCACGGCCTGCACAAAGCCCCCGCCGGGATGCAGGCCGGAATAGTTCTATGCCCATGAGTTGCGGCGCATCCCTCATGAGAAACCCTGCGAAGAAAGAGCCGATCACCCACCACCTGAGCCCGCAATGGCTGATGGCTTTAGGTTTCCTGTTCACCATCCTGATCGGCACGTGCCTGCTGATGCTCCCTGTGGCCAGCACCAACGGGAAGGGTGTGGCGCCGGTCGCGGCACTCTTTACCGCCACAAGCGCCACATGCGTCACCGGACTTTCTGTCATCGATATCGGTTCTGAACTCACGCTTTTTGGCCAGCTTGCCGTCCTCACGCTCATCCAGCTCGGAGGTCTCGGGATCACCACATTCGGCACCTTCCTGCTGGTGCTCGTCGGCCGCCGCCTCAGCGTGCAAAGCGAATTCGTGCTGATGGACGCATACGGCGTCGAGGAGGTCAAGGGCATCCGCTCCCTTCTGCTCTGGACTATGGGGTTCACCTTCCTCTTCGAAAGCATCGGTGCGCTGCTGCTCTGGACACGCTACCTGCACCCTCTGCCCGGCGTACCGGCTCCTTCCGGCGTCTGGACATCCTTTTACTATGCGGTCTTCCACGCCGTCAGCGCCTTCTGCAACGCGGGGTTTTCCCTCCACCGTGACAGCATGATTCCCTTCCAGAACGACCCGTTCTTCCTCGGCGTGATCGATCTCCTGCTCTTTTTCGGAGGCATCGGGTTCCTCGTAACATACAACCTCGTCACCATCAAGTTTTGGCGCCGCAACCTCAAGACGCGCGGACGCATCAGCCTGCACTCAAAAATCGCCCTGTACACCAGTTTCCTTCTGATCATCGCAGGTATGGCCGTCTTTCTTGTGCTGGAGTGGTCGAACACGCTCGAAGGGCTGCCCCTCTCCGGCAAACTCTCCTGCTCGCTTTTCCAGTCTGTTTCCCCCCGCACCGCGGGATTCAACGCCGTTGACATGGGACAGATCAAGGAGGTTTCCCGTTTCACCACCACCCTGCTCATGCTGGTCGGCGGGTGCCCCGGATCAGCCGCCGGTGGCGTCAAGGCCACCACCCTGGCTGTGCTTGTCATGACGGTCGTCGCCATGTGCAAGGGCCGCCGGGAAACGGTCATCTTCATCGCCCTCGTGATCGTCGCCTACGGCACCCTGCTTTGCACCGAGTATCCGCAAAAAAACGACGATGCGGCCAAACTGTTCTTCGAAACCGTTTCCGCCGCCGCAACCTCAGGGCTGTCGATCAACCACACACCGTCATTGTCTACCGCAGGCAGATTGGTTATCATCCTTTGCATGTATCTGGGACGCCTCGGCCCCTTGGCCATCGTCCTCATGATCGGAGCCCGCGACGAAAGCCACCGCATCCGCTACCCGGAAGAGGAAATCGTTGTGGGATAAGACCACGAAACGCCCATCCCAAAAACCTGTAACCCATAACCTGCAACCCATACCCCCCAACCGCTCATGACCCAACATCCCGATACCCTCTGCGTCCAGCAAGGCTGGCAGCCCAAAAACGGTGAGCCCCGCGTCCTCCCCATCTGCCAAAGTACCACGTACAAGTATGACAGCAGCGAGCACGTCGGCGACCTTTTCGACCTCAAAGTCCCCGGCCATTTCTACACGCGCCTCAGCAACCCCACCGCCGAAGCCGTAGAAAAAAAGATGGCCGCTCTCGAAGGCGGCGTCGGCGCGCTGATGACCTCTTCCGGTCAGGCCGCCTCGCTCATCGCCATCCTGAACCTCTGTAACAGCGGCGACCACTTCATCGCCTCGGGATCCCTCTACGGCGGAACCACCAACCTCTTCGATGTGACCCTCAAGAAACTCGGCATCAGCGTCACCTTCGTCGACCCCTACGCCACCGAAGCCGAACTCCAGGCCGCCTTCAAGCCCAACACGCGCGCCGTTTTCGGCGAAACCCTCGCCAACCCCGCGCTCACCGTCCTCGACATCGAAACGTTTTCCCGCGCGGCTCACGCCCACAAAGTGCCGCTGATCGTCGACAACACCTTCCCCACCCCGATCCTCTGCCGCCCCTTTGAATTCGGCGCGGACATCGTCACCTACTCCACCTCGAAATACCTTGACGGCCACGCGGTCTCCCTCGGCGGCATGATCGTGGACAGCGGACGCTTCGACTGGAAGGCCAGCGGAAAATTCCCCGGCCTCACCGAACCCGACCCCTCTTATCACGGCCTGGTCTACACCGAGGCCTTCGGCGGCGCCGCCTTCATCGTCAAGGCCCGCGTCCAACTCATGCGCGACCTCGGCAACGCCCCCGCCCCCATGAACGCTTTCCTGCTCAACCTCGGCATGGAGACGCTCCACCTGCGCATGGAGCGCCACTGCCGCAACGCCGAAGCCGTCGCCGCTTTCCTCGAGAAACACCCCGCCGTCGCGTGGGTCAACTACCCCGGGCTGCCCTCATCCAAGGATGCTGCCCTCGTCAGAAAGTATTTGCCTCACGGCACCGCCGGCGTCATCTCCTTCGGCGTCAAGGGCGGACGCCAGGCCGCTGTCCGCTTCATGGACACGCTCAAGCTCGCCGCCATCGTCGTGCATGTGGCCGACGCCCGCACAAGCGTGCTCCATCCCGCCAGCACCACCCACCGGCAACTCACCGACGAACAGCTCGCCGCCGCCGGCATCAGCCCTGAACTTGTGCGGCTCTCCGTCGGCATCGAGCACCCGGACGACATCATCGCCGACCTCGACCAAGCCCTCTCAAACCTTTAACCTCTCATTTCTCTCTTCTTACTCTTATGAAACGTATCGGTATCATCGGCGCAGGCCGCTTCGGTTCATCGCTCGCGGAAAGTCTCGCCGAGCGTGGCGCGGAAGTTCTGTTGATCGACCAGAACCGCGAGATTATCCAAGAGTTCTCGGAGTTTGTGACCAAATCCGTTGAGGGCGACGCCTCGAACGCGCGCACCCTCGAAGACGCCGGGTTTCAAGAGTGCGACGTGGTGGTGGTCGCCATCGGCAGCAACCTCGAGGGCAGCATCATGGCCACCGTGAACTGCAAGGAGCTGGGTGTGCCCACCGTCGTGGCCAAAGCCAACTCAGACCTGCACGGCAAGATTCTCAAGCGCGTCGGCGCGGACATGGTGGTCTACCCTAACCGCGACTCTTCCCACCGCCTTGCCCGCACGCTACTCTCGAAAGGCTCCGTGGATCTCTTCGAAATCTCGGACGGCTTCAGCATCGCCGAAATCGACGTGCCCGAGTCGCTCAAGAACAAGAGCCTCGCCGAAGCTGATGCCCGCAAGAACTTCGGCGTGACCGTCCTCTGCGTCCGTCGCCTCGCCGAAGATCCCACCCAACCGCGCGCCATCATCATCCCCACGCCCGATGAGCTGATCCTGCCGGACGACAAGCTCCTCATCTTCGGCATCGACAAGAAAATCGACACCCTCGCGCAAGACACTTGACCTAACCAGCCCGTGCATGAACCCGTTCCGTCACCTCTTCGGCCCCGTCCTTTCCCGTCGTTATGGACGCTCGCTCGGCGTTGATCTCGCTGTGCCGAAAACCTGCACGCTCAACTGCCGCTTCTGCCAACTCGGCCCCACGCCCCAAACCACTGTCACCCGTGCCGACACGCCACCGGTCGATGAGATCATCGGGGAACTGCGCCAGTGGCTCACCACCGGGCAGAGCGCCGATTTCATCACGGCAAGCGGTTCCGGCGAACCCACGCTCCACGTCCGCTTCGGCGACCTTTTCCGCTTCGCGCGCGCCGAGACCCCCTGCCGCTCACTCCTGCTCTCTAACGGCTCGCTGTTCACCCTGCCGGATGTGAGACGCGACGCCGCGCTCGCCGATGTGGTCAAAATCTCGCTGCACGCTTGGGATCAGGCCTCCTTCGAGCGCATCGCACGCCCGCACCCCTCGCTTCGCTTTGACGCCATCATTGAGGGGTACCGCGCCTTCCGCCAGCAGTTCGCGGGACGCCTCGACCTCGAGGTCTTCATCATTCCTGGAATCAATGACACCGGAGAACAGGCGCAGCGTATCGCGGAACTCGCGCAGAGCTTCGCGCCCGACGCCATCACGCTCAACACCGCCGTGCGTCCGCCCGCCGACAGCGGCATCACGGCCTGCCCGCCCGAGCGGTTGCGCACCCTCGCCCCGCTCTTTGGCCCCACCGCGCACGAGGGCGGCGCCGAACCCTCGACCGCGCCCGTCGAACTGACCGAAGCGGCCCTCATCGCTCTCGTCAGCCGCCACCCGGTTTCTGTGCGCGCCCTCGCCGCAACGTTCCGCATGTCCGAGACCGGCATGCGCTCCGCCCTCGAACCGCTCGCCCAACAACACCGTTTACGCCTTTTCTCCTCTCACGACACGCTTTTCGCCGGCCCGCCCGACGCAGAAGCCGCAAAACCGTCAGCATGAAAAAACTGCTCGTCATACAGACCGCCGGACTCGGTCACGCATTCGCCACA
>JALHET010000256.1 GCA_022839525.1 Lentisphaerota bacterium | reverse complement strand
AGGGACAGAAGTAACGGCAGTAGGGCCGTGCGATCACCATGCCCAGCAACAACACCGCCATACCCGCCAGCACCATCGGCAACGGCGCCCCGCGCCGGAAGAAGCCCACAAAAGGATCGGTCCGGCAGATCAGGTACCCCGCGCCGTTGACCGCATAGACAATCCCCACCGAGAGCACCGCAGGCGGCACCACCCGCAACACCGCGTCCAGCGCCCTGGGCAATCGCTGCGGTTTGACAATGAACAGATCCTGTAACGCGCCTAACGGGCACACCGCACCGCAAAAGACCCGGCCGAACAGCAGCGCGGTCAGCAACGGCAACGCGAACAGAGCCGCCACATGCCAGGACAACCCACCGCCGTTCCACGCCGCTACCGCCACGTTCTGCACCGAGCCGACGGGACAGACACACCCGTGCCGCACGAACCCGAACCAGCCGAGACACGCCAGCGAGAAAGCGAGTATCCACCGCCGCGACCGGACCCTGTGGATCAGCCAGACCGCGACCGTCAGCGCCAGTGTAAGAATGAGCACATCCGCCCAAGGCGGCACGCATTCGACAAAGGGCGGATGCACCGCCTGAGGCACGGTGTGCCCGGAATCGAACTGCGGCTGAGGGAAACGCGGGTTAGCGGTCACCCCCAACGGAAGGAACAACCGTAAAAAGGCGCAACCGGGTTTCATTGGAAAGTGGCTATCCAAGGTTCTCTTTCAACAGGTACGGGTGCGAAGCGGGAACCCGCACAAACGCCTGCGCCGGGCACGCCTCCGCAATGCGGCAGGAATTGCAGTTCACACAGCGGTCATGCCGCACCTGCAGATAGAGCGAGCCGTTGCCGAAGTTCGTGCAGCCCTTCACGCAAAGCCCGCACCCGGTACACAGCGGCTCATCGATCGAGTACTCGAAATAGGGACTCTCGACGAACTTCCGCATGATCGCCCCGGTCGGGCACGTCTGGTTCTCCGCGGCCTCGTCCAGCCGCGCCGCGTCCGGCTTGAAATACCCGAAGCACAGTTTGCAGTACCCGCACATGGAGTAGCTGTGGACACACTTCACCGCCGACGGCTGCAACACGCACTCGGTTTCGCACTTGCCGCACTGGATGCACTTGCGCGGGTCGATCTGCCAAACGGTGCGTCCGCCCGACGCGCGGCCCGCGGCCCTGAACGCGAACGCCGCGACACACGCGCCCGCTCCGGCCCGCAGCAGCCACGCGACCGCATTCCGCCGCGTCACCTGTTTATCGTTCTCGCTCATTCCCACCGTCATGTTTCCGGCTGTGTCCATAATTCCTCGCGGCTACCGTCTGGAAAAGACGGTAGGCATTATAGAAGAACAGATTCCCAATGTCATCCTTAGACAGGCCGGCACGTTCCGCCGCCCGCTTGATCCCGCGAAGCTGCTCGTAAAAGAACGTGGTAAACGTTACGGCGTGGCCGGCATCATAGATCGATGTGCCGATCGCATAATCCTCAGCCATCAGATAGGCGTACTGGTTGTTGATCTCGACCGACTTGCCGCGCAGAAAAGCAATGGGGGCGTCAGAGCCGAACAGGATGCGGTCTTTCGGGAAATTCCTGAAAGCGTACTCAAGCACGCCTTCGTGATTGACCATGGCCGTGTCCACATAGGCGTTCGGGCAGGCGGCGATGCCGTCCAGAAAACCGATGGCGTTGCTGAGATAATAAGCCCGTCCGATATGCGCGAAAATGATCTGCGCCCGCGGGTAACGCTGACACAGCTCCAGCATCTGAGCCTGATTGACCGGATCGGCCAGGCGCCCCGGACGAGGGATATGCAGCGTGATGGCCAACCCGCGCCCGTCTGCCGCCTCCATCTGCGCCGCCGGCAGCATGTCGTGGATCGTGATGTCGCGCTTCGCTTTCCAATCAACGAAATCCAGATACGGCTTATAACCGATGAGCCTGTTGCGTTCCACGCGCCGGATCACCGCCTCAGACGAATCGTGCGGCGAAACCAAGGCCATGGCGAAACACCGGCGGTTGTCCGCAATCCCTCCGGAATAGTCCGCCGCCCTTTCCAGATCGGCATCGCAGGAGGGGTGGCCGAAACAATTCAGGAAAAACTTCTGCCCGGGCAGGAGGGTCGCTGCCCACTCGAAACAGTGCTCCAACGTGAAAACGCCGCCGACCTTCTGGTAGACATGCTTGGCCGGAAAGGAATGTCCCGGCACCATACATGACGCGTCAAAGACGTGAACATGGGCATCGAAAACCTTCTCCGGCAGGAACCCTTTCAATTCACTCTCATACACCTGACGGTCCGCATCCGTGTAATCCACACTCATTCCTTCCCCCTTCCCGCCGCCGCCAACGCGGCACACTCATCGCGGTAGAGCCCCATCCCAACCCCAGCCAGCAGGGCCGCTCCGCGCGCCCCCTCCGACCGGCCTCCAACCGTCACACCGATCCCGGTCATTTCCTCGACGATCTTCGGCCAGACGGGACTTTTCGCCGCCCCCCCCACCATCACCGCCCGGTCATAGCGGAAACCGTAGGCTTTCAGTTCCATGATTTTCCCGTTCAGCAGCCGGGCGGCGCCTTCCATAACAGCCCGGCTGAGGTTTGCGCGGTTCGCGGCGACCCGCTGCGGCGGCTTCCGCAGGTCAATCACCAGTCCGCCCGCGCCTGACGAGGCCTGCGCCGCCAAGTCGTCGAAGACACGCATCTTGTCCTGCTCGCCGGGCGCAATAACGTTGTCGACATACCAGTCGATGGCCGGGCCGACGGCCGGCACGGAAAACATGCCGCCCCAAACGCCATGGCTTGCGGACAGGAAAGGGTCGCACAACAGGCGCGCATCCAATATGGCCTGCCGGTTCCGATGCGGCGCGAACCCGACCCATGACGTACCGCATGAGAGCATGAGCTGTCCCGGCGACAGCACGCCGACGGCACGCGCCGCAGCCGGATGATCAAAACAGCCGGTGACAACGGTCGTCCGTGCCGTAAGCCCAGTATCGCGGATGGCCTGTGCGGTCAGTGTCCCGACAGGAACCCCGGAACGGGTCAGCACCGACAATTTTTCCGCCGGAATGTCCAACCGTTTCAGGAAAGGGTCGTAGTAGGTGCCAGACGTCTGTTCCTGCAAGTGAAAGGTGGTCGCCGTCGAATGATCCATCCGCCACTGACCGGTCAGCCGGTAGACCAGCCAGTCGGTATCCATACCGTAGTGCGAAGCGGCTTTGTAGCGTGCCGGATCATTCCCGCGCAACCAAGCCAGATGCGCCAGCGGAAAACTGGCCACGCAGGGCCAGCCGGAAACCTGAGCGACCTCCTCCTCAGTAAGGCCGGCCAAGGCGGCGGGTGGGCACAGCTCTGCCCGACGGTCCATCCAGTTGATAATGTTTGTCAGGGGAATACCTGCTGCACCGGTCAACAAGGTGTTGCCTGAAGCGGCGGCCATAGCCAGTGCGGTCACCTCGCCGGGTGCGGGTTCCGCCAGTTTGCGG
>JALHET010000255.1 GCA_022839525.1 Lentisphaerota bacterium | reverse complement strand
AGCGGTACAAACAAAAAGGCGATGCTGAGACCAAGCACGGTATTTGACAGAGATGCTTTTACACGCGTCTGATAGGCGCGCCGTGCATGGCGCGCCGGTTCCGATGCCGGTTTTTTACTGCCGAGTCTTATAATAAACTGGCCGTAGAGGCTGTTTGATTCTGATTGTTTCATACCGACGCCTCCATTTTCATACCCACACCGAGTCCCAACAGAATCGTGGCCGTATTCATGATCTCATTCTGGAGCGCCTTTGAGAGCCGTTCCGCCACGCCGCACTCGCGGATGAAATTGCCAAAACAGAACGAGCCCATCAGCGGCAACGCCATCGGCAACAGCAACACGCACAAAGCCAATACGATGAGCGGGAAGAACATTTTCTCCTTCTGGGTCACCTCGCGGTTGATGGGCATACGGATGAGCCGTTCCGCCTTGGTCGTCAGCGCCCTCATGACGGGCGGCTGGATCAGGGGCACCATGGCCATATAGGAGTATGCGGCCACCGCGATCGACCCCATCAGCTCAGGCGCATAGCGCGTCGAAAGGTAGATCGACGTCGGGCCGTCTGCCGCGCCGATGATGGCGACCGCGCACGCCTGCCTGATGTTGAAGCCGAACCCAAACAGGTCGCTGGCAAGCACCACACCGATCAGCGTACCGAAAACACCGAGCTGCGCGGCCGCGCCCAGCAAAGCAAGACGAGGGTTTGCTATGAGGGGCGCAAAGTCGCACATGGCGCCAATGCCCATGAAAACAAGGATAGGAAGGACTTCCGTTTCAAGGCCGGCCTTAAAGACGAGATAGAGAAAACCGTGCTCCGACACCATTTCCGCGCCCGGCGAGTTCGCGAAAATCGCACCGAAACCGATGGGAATCATCAGAAGCGGCTCCACCCCCTTCGCCACGCCGAGATACAACATGACGAACCCGATGCCAACCATCAGCAGTTGCCTCATTCCGCCGGCCGCGAAATAATCCGCGATTCCGGTCGACCCTAGAATCTGGCGTGCGCCCTCCGCGAAACCGGCGTCTCCCCCTGCGGTTTGCGCGCCAAACAAGGAGCCCACCAGCAGCATAAAGCAAGCCGTCAGCATCCACCGGATTCCTGTGCAAGAAGTTACGGTTCTCATTTGCCCCCCTCCTTGTCCGCTTGAGGCTGCCGTGAAGCGGGGTTGACAAAGTAGGACATCATGCGCAACCCGAGAACAACGACAAACAAAAAAACGAACACGCTCAACATTCCCAACAAAACCACCAGCCATGTTTGTGACCAGAGTGTACTTGCCATCACATTCATTCTTTCTCCTTGTTACTCGTTTACAGGGTGCCATTACGCAGTTTGTTTGCCACATCGCGCAGACGCGCGCAGACCTTGTCGCGACCGAGCAGCACGAGCATCTCGAAGAGACCGGGCCCCTCGGTCAGACCGGAAACCGCAACACGCACGGGATGAACCATTGCGCCCAACCCCGAGTTGCGGGCTTCGCCCATCGCCGTCAGCACGTCGTGTGTGGTCTGCATATCGAAAACCGGCAAAAGGGCGTATTTTTCCGCCACCTCATCCAGCAGCTCAGGGATGCCATCGGCCTTCAGGCGTTTTTCCACACCTTTCGCGTCAAACGCATAGTCGTCGGTGAAAAAATAGGCGCACGAAGCCGGTATTTCGGAATAGAACTTTGTGCGGACCTGCATCTGCTCCATGATGCCCGGCAGATTTGTCCCCTCAACGGAAAGACCAGCCGCCTGAACGCGCGCAATGAACTCTGCTTCAAACACTTCGCGCGGTTGACAGCGGATATATTCGCCGTTCATCCACACCAGTTTTTTGATATCGAAACGCGCGGCACTGGATTTGCAGCGGTCGAGCGTGAACAACGCGACCATCTCTTCGCGCGTCAGCACTTCACGGTCATCACCCGGTGCCCAACCGAGCAGCAGCAGAAAGTTGAACAGCGCGTCAGGCAAATACCCTTGTTCTTTGAACTCTCCCACGAAAGCGGCACCGTCACGCTTGGAATAGGGCTTGCCGTGGTTGTTTACGATCATCGGCAAATGCGTCGACGCGCCCACGTTCCTGGGCGTGCAGCCCGCGAGCGAGCTGCGCCTCTTCACACGGCCGTCGTTCACGGCGCGTCACGCGGCGGACTACAAGGCGTTTAGCGGACAAGACGTTCCCGCGCAAGCCACCGGGCGCGCCGCACCGAAGTGGACCACGCTCAAGGATCTGCCGTCGGACCGCCTCATCGACGACACGTATGACGTTTACAGTTTCTTCCGCTGGTTTTGGACAAAGGACGACGGTTTCACGCCCTATCTGGACGCGGTGGTGGACGACGCGGAGCGGATGGCGGGGCGCGAACTTTTCTCGATGTACGATCCCTGCATCCGGTGTCCGCCCGTGTGGGGCTCGGGCGGCAAGGTGACGCATCTCAACGAATGGCAGACGACGCAACCCGATCCGTTTCAACATTCCTACATCGTCTCCAAGCAGCAGGCGATGGCACGCGGACGTCTGGGTCAGAAGGTGCTCACAATGGTGCAGGGCATTTTCGCGCGCGGCGATTCGAGCCCGCAGGCGCGCGCACTCGCGCCGGGCATGGGCGACGAAAAGCCGGCGTGGGCGATGGACCGCCCGAACGCGAGCCACGTCACGCCGCCGCGCGACATGATGCGCGAGGCGTTTTGGAGCGTGTTCACGCGCAAGCTGGACGGCATCTGCGTGCACGGGTGGAACTGCCTGATCGACGGTGTGCCGCACGGGTGTCCGAAAGACGCCAAGGGGTACCAGTTCACCGACCCGACCACGGCCCCGATGATTTCGAACCTCTTCCATAACGTGGCGATACCGCTCGGCCCGCTCTTCAAAATCGCCGGCGAACGCCTGCCCGAGGTGGCTGTGCTCGAAACATTGCCTTCGGCACTCCTTTCGGGCAATGCGCCCTACGACTGGAAACAGCACTTTGACGTGTTCCGCGCCGGCATTGTGGCAACGGGCGCGAACCTCGCGCCGTATACGCTGATAGACGACGAAATCCTTCGCGACGGCGTTCCCGCGAGCGTGAAGGTGATTCTCGCGCCCGAGGCGGCGGTTCTCACGAAGCGCGTGGCGGCGAAGCTGAAGGCGTTCCAGGCGCGCGGCGGCAAAATCCTCGCAAGGCCGGACTTCGCGCCGGGGATGGCGGCGGACGGCGCGTTGCCGCCCACGCGGTTCGACGACCGTCCCGGCAACGTGTACGGATACAACTCGCGCACGAACGTGAACTACTCCGCCGAGGTACACGACGCGGACCTGCGCCAGGCCGTGAAAGAGTTTCGCGCGGCGACATCGCCGTACGTGACGCCGTACGCGGATACGGACAACCCGTGGCTCCTCGCTGCGGCGCGTCATGCGGGTGTCGCCGCGGACCTATTTTTCGTCTACAACATCAAGCGCACGTACGGCGACTATGTCGGCCACCACCGGCTGGTCATGGAGAAGGGGC
>JALHET010000254.1 GCA_022839525.1 Lentisphaerota bacterium | reverse complement strand
AGCTTGGGGCTCTCGCCTTTATTTTGTTTTCTCTTGTAAGCCATAACGAACGCTCCTGTCTGCTAGTTGCGTTTCTTGTGCTCCTCGACCGCCACGAAAGAAAGCTTCCAAACCCCGGAGGACGTGCAGATGTCCATGACCTTACGCACCTTCTCATGCATTGCGCGGCGGTCGCCGCGAATCAGCACGGGGAACTCGTTACCGTGCCTGTTGATGCGCGCCCTCAGGATGTCCCGCAAATTGCGTTCGGTCAACGTGGCGTTGTGGATGGAGATGCGGCCGCGGCGGTCCACCTCGATCTCCAGCGTGGTCGGCGGCATGCTGTCCGCCGTAAGGGTCTGGCCGTGCTTGCCGTCTTCCAAAATGATGTCCTGATTGGAATCCTGATTCATTTTCATCGTCACCACGAAGAAAATAATCAGCTGGAACACGACGTCAATCATTGGCGTCATGTCGATTTCGCATTGTGGGTATTCTTTGGCCATTTTTCAGGATCCGTTTCGCGGGTTCAGCCGCAAGTTTTTCTAACGTGCTACGGGGGGTCGGAAAGACGACCGGCCCCCCCCCATCGCGGGGAAAACGGCTGGAAGCCGTCCGCCCCAGCCGCACGGGAAACCCCGGACGGCCAGGACAGCGGCGCAGGCCTCAGTCGCTCACGACCTCGACGTTGCGCAAGTCTTTGATCAACTCCATGGTCATCGCCTGCATGCGCAGGATCAAACGGTTCGCGTTGTTGCGGATACTGTAGTAACAGGTGATGGCGGGAATGGCAATCGTCAGGCCGCCGGCAGTCGTCCACAGCGCCTGGGCAATGGCGAGAGCCAGCGCGGCAACGTCCGGGGCGCCTGTGGCCAACGTGCCGAAGCACATGATCATGCCTTGCACCGTGCCGAGCAGTCCCAACATCGGCGACAAGTTGGAGCAGACCGAAATCCAGGTGAGCCGCTGCATGATGCGCTCGGTCTCCAGATCGGCGGCCGCGCCGATCGACTCCTGAATCACCTCGAAACCCTCCTCCACGTGCGAGAAGCCGGCGGAGAGAATGTTGGCCATGGGGCCGGGTTCGGTTTCGCACGCACGGAGTGCCTTCATCACGTCGCCTTCAGCCATGGCACCCTTAACCTTATCGATCAGCGCCTGCGGCATGATCTTCTGCGGGCGGATCAGGACGGAGCAGTCGACGATGAAGTAAATCGCTGCCGCACCGCACCCGAACAGCGCGGCCCACAACACCACGCCCAGCCAGCCGGAACCAAGAACCACCGCCAGAAACCCCGTACTGTCTTTAGACGATTTCTGTTTCGCCGCCTCACCCCCAGACGCTTCCAGCGCGGGAGCCGCAGCAGCCGGTGCGGCAGCGGGCGCCGCAGCATCTTGCGCCATCACCACGGACGACCCCATCATCAACCCTGCCATCACCACCGCTGACATGACCAGTCTTTTCATCATTAACCTCTGTTTTTTCCTTAGTGTTCGTGTTAGTTTCGTGTACTAACAGAAATCCGTCCATCCGTACCCCCGCGCTTTCCGGCGCGGAAAACGTTTAAGGCTTGCGCGCCCACTCCGACGAACCGAATTCGCTCTTAAGCGTGGTTCTCATCTGGTCAGCACGCGACGACTGCCCGAGCTTTTCAAAGCACGCGGCCGCCTTGTAGAGCGCCTCGGGCTGCGCGGCCCTCTCGCTCTTGTAGAGCGTCACCACGCGCAGATAACCGTCGCGCAGCGCCTTTTTCAGGATCTCATTCGTATCACCCGAAGCCCGGATCACATCCCCCCGCATAATCAGCGCAAAGGCGGAAGCCTCCCGGCTGCCGCTCTTGATCGCCTTGGTCAGCAGATCCTCGACTTTGGCAACGCGGTCGGATTTCAGCAGAGCCGCCCAATAGGCGGGAGCCATCTCGCCAAGATAGGCGGCCTCGGGATTGGCGGCGATCACCTGTTCGCACACCCGGAGAGCCTTGTCCGGGCTCCCGGCCTTCACATGCGCCTCGGCCAGAAGGCGCGTGGCCAGCCCGTCCCATTGCAACATCAGATAATCGTTCGCGATCTTCTCCAGCACCGGCACGGCCGCTGCCGCATTGCCCTGCTGTAGACTGGCGATCGCCGCATCCAACTCCTTCGGGCGGGGGATCTCAATGCCGCTGATGCTGGAGGGAGCCAACTCCAACTCTACATTCCCACCCTTGGCGGTGATCGCATACGCCTTCTCACGCATTTTCCACTTGATGGCGCCTTCTATTTTGCGACCCTCCGTAGTCGTGATCACGCCCGCGATTTGAGCCACAGCGGAGGCGGTGGACAACGCCACGGCCAGCGCGATAAATCCTGTGTGTATGCACGTCTTCATTTTTTCGCTCCTTAAAAACGCCTGTCAAAAACCGCACCGGCAGGCCCTTCCGCCTAACCCCCTGCTCCTCACTGCCCGATCTTCGCTTGGTTCAGCCAGTTCTGAATATCGGTTGCGTACCGCCCGTTCGGGAAGATCCGCAGGTAGGTTTCACAGTCCTCCTGCGCGTCTTTGAACTTCTTGTGCTCAAGCAGCAACGGCACACAATAGAAATAGGCCTTCTCCAGCGTCGCGGCCAGCTTGACGTTGCCGGGATCCAGGTTCAGGATCATAACTTGGAAGGCCACAATCGCCTTGCCGCGCGTTTCAGCCATTTGCGCGGTGAGCCCCAGTTTCTTCTCGGCCTCCATCTTGCGCAGCAGGATTTCACCCGCCGCCAGATCCAGCTCGACCATCTCTTCCGGCTCTTTCCGGTATTTCTTCACCATCTTTAACGCATCGACCGCCGTGTTGAAAAGGCGCGTGCGCTCATCGTCGTCCTTTTCAACCTTGCCCTCTTCGCTCGCGACCTCAACCAGTAGCAAGTTGGCGTCCACCACCAGTTGCAGCTTTGACAGATCCTTGTCCTTGATGAATGCGTCCAGTTCCTTGCGGGCGTCCGCGTAACGCTTCTGCCCCACCAACACGCGGGCGCGGCCCAGCTTGCCGTTGGCGACCAGCGCGATGTCTTTGGCCGTCGCGAGCACCTTGTCGTATGCCTGAAGAGCCAAGTCGTACTCTTTGGCCTCCTCAAGCGCCTTAGCGGCCGCCATGAACTGGCTCTCGGTATAGGTGCCGCCCGCCGCGGCCGGTGCGGCGATGAGGAGCAGCAATATGATGGCCGTTTGCTTCTGCAGCGTGCTATTCCAAATAGGTGTACATTCTCTCATGGGATTACCCGCCGTTCTGCGATGATGCTGGAAAAGCCAACTCAGGATCTGCACCCGGAAGCCTGCATGTGCATGGATCCCTTTTCGCTGATGAGGTAAGGTGCAACAGCGGAGTATAAGACCGTTATTAATTTGGATGGGTATAAATGAATCATCTTAACATACTTCATACGGCGCTAAAAATAATGATTTTTTATTACCGGTTCCCGGTGGGCACCATGCCGATACCCCGCCGGCCTGTCCGTTTCGTGCAGGATCAGACCCGACGAAGTAGCAGGCAATCTTTGCCGCATCCCCGATATCGACCGCACCGTTCCCGTTGAAGTCTGCGGCAGGATCGGTCCCCGTCTTCCCGACGACCATGCAGGCAACCTTTGCGACATCGCCGATATCGACGGCCCCATCCCCGTTAAAATCGCCTTTCACGTTTGATACGGTGATATAACCCTGCTTTACGAGGGTGTCGGAGCCCTTGCCGTTGGTGACGGCAAGGCGCACCGTATAGTTGCCTGCCGCCTCGTAGGTGTGGACCGGGTGTTGCCCGGTCGAGGTTGCTCCATCGCCAAACGACCACGACCATGCCGTGGGCTGGCCGGCCGACAGGTCCGAGAACGCAACGCTTAACGGAGCCCATCCGCCCGTTCTGTCGGCCGAGAACGCCGCCACGGGCTTTCCTGCGTTACCGATGACCGAGTAGCCGCTCATCACCTTATCGGAGGAGAGGGCGTTTGTCCAGGCGATCACATCGTCGCCGTTGTTGGGGTTCCTGCAGTAGCCGTATACGCTGAAAGCGGCAAACGATTCCAGGTTATCGAGGTCGTAGTTGATCCTGACCGCTCCCCGGTTCACGAGAGCCTCGTTCGGCCGGAGGACGCCGGCGTTGAGGTCGATGAACATGAGGAGGAAGGTGTTCTCCGCGTCATTCATATCCTGGCCGGCGTGGAGGGGATAATCCGCCTCGTTTCCGGTCGGTTTCCAGGTCTGCGGGCCGTAGATGAAGTCTGCCTTTGTGAAGGTCTCGTCGAGGGAGAGGGGTTGGTACGCCACGTTGTCGAGGGAGGGCGCCCGGTTCCGCTCGGGGTTCGGGGTCCAGGTATACCCGTCCGCCGTGATGCGGAGCCTGAAATTGTCGGGGATGGTGCCGTTGACGGCGACCATGAGGAGGATATCGTCCTCGTATCCCTTCCCGCCGGAGTCGGTGGCATAGAAGGTGCCGGTCTGGTTCTCGGTCACCGTCACCTGGCCGAAGTTTGCGGCCGGATCGGTGGAGACATGAAGGGCGTTGAGGCCGCGGCCGATCCCTTCGAACATGACGTTATAGGTATTGTTGCAGAACGCGTTGTACTTCGCCCCGGCGTTGTTTGCCACCCTTATGAAGATGTTGTTGTACCCGGGGAGGACAGTCGGCCCGGGAGGCGGCGTAACGGTGATGAGATCGGTCTTGACCGCGGAGTCGCCGCCGCCGGCGTTCGCTACGGTCAGGTTCACGGTGTAGGTGCCGGCGGCGGCATACGTGAACGTGGCGTTCTGCTCAACGCTATCAATGACGCCGTCGTCCTCGAAGTCCCAGGCCCAGGATGTCGGGTTGCCGGTGGAGAGATCGGTGAACCGCACCGTGAGCGGAGCGTCGCCCGCGGTGACGTTGGCCGAGAAGGCCGCGACCGGTGGAGCCGGCGGCACGCCGGCGACGGTGTAACCGCTGGATTCGGCTCCCGCTACCCGGTTCGTCCAGGATATCCCCTGGCCCTGGTTTGAAGCGCTGCACCAGCCGTAGGCATTGAATGCCGCGTGGGTGGAGAGGTTGGTGAACGCAAACTCGACCTTCGCCCCGCCGTTGTCGGTCAGGGCGGCCCCGGGGTACACGCTGTTCTTGAGGTTTCCGACGTTCAGGTCGACGAAGATCAGATGGGATGCTGCGGAGGGATCGTCGATCTCCTGCCCGTAGTAGAGCGGCAGGGACGGTACCTCGAGATCGCCCGGGCCGGGTTTCCAGGCCTGCGGGCCGTAGATGAAGTC
>JALHET010000253.1 GCA_022839525.1 Lentisphaerota bacterium | reverse complement strand
CACATCTTTTCCAACTGGAGCCAGCAACGGACGATTTTCGGACGCCCGTACTCCTTCACCATCCGGTCCGCCAGCGCCGGCGGCGGCACATGCATGATCGAATTGTTCAAGTACCGCTCCGGATAGGCACGCGTCCCGACGACTTCAGCGCAATCCACGGCGATTTCCACCGCCTCCACGCCAAACGCACCCGTAACGGCCGCCCCCGCAAGCAGCCCCGCCATCATTCCTCTTGTCATTTCTGCCCTCCTTGTTTTTACTAATTTTCCGGCTATTTTCCCGGTCGGCACGCAACCTGATCCGGGAACCGCCCACGCAACCGGAACCTGACATCCTTACTCCGGCAGGCGGCAAACAAGCCGAAAGCCAAAGTTGTTCTCGTTTTGATCCGGTCGGAACGTCTTGACCCGGCTAGAGGAATACAGGAAGTCGGTTGTCGGGCTTGTATAGGAGCCACCCCTGAGAAGGCGGTATGAGCCTGAATCCGGCCCCGCCGGATCGGCAACATATGTGGCCGGCCCGTCCCAGACCCAATCTAGGCACCACTCCGCAACGTTCCCATGCAGGTCATAGAGACCAAAGCCATTCGGAAGGTAGGAGCCCACCGTTGTCAGGGTACCCCCGTTGTTTGTCGTCCGGGCACACGCATTGACCGCATCCCAGTCGTATAACGAGGTCGCGTTCCTGCCGTTGTTGAAGTGCGATACGGTTCCCGCGCGGCAGGCGTACTCCCACTGCGCATCGGTCGGCAGGTCGAAATCCAGGATACCCGCCTCCGTCGCAGTCTTCGCCCGCAACATCCCCATGAACGACCCCGGTGCGACTTTATTCGTGGTCACAGGCCAGTTGACTCCGTCACCGGTACTGCCCCGGATGTTGTCGTACGATGCGCTTACCGGAAGGCTGCTTGTCCCCTTCGCCACCCCTGTCACCTTTGTGTATTGCGCCTCGGTCACCTCGAACACACCGACATAGAACGGTCGGGTCAAGGTCACCGGCACCCCCGCCTTGACCGGCACCCTCATCGTGAAGGTGGCCGCGGGCAACTGTTTCAGGACGATCTTGCTCGTCTTGTATGACCCGTCCGTAAGCAAATCGGGGATCACATTCGTGTAAGCCACCGGCCACGCCGCCGCGTTCGTTCCGCCCGACACATCAACAATCATGTACCGAGCATACCCCGGAGCCAATTCCTCCACCCTGTAATAATACTTCCCGCCCGCCGCGCCCCCGCCGTCCGCCAGCGACAGCAGGTTCCCGTCCGCCACGAGATTGGTGCCGACCTGCGTCTCGAACCGCCCGTACGGCTCCGCCGACCTGAAGAGCCCGTAGACACCCCCTGTCCGGGTCGGCCAAGAGATAATGGGTGCCGCCGCCTTGGGAACGACTTGAGTGATGGCCGGCAGATCCTCCGGTCCGCTCTGCAAAGGAACCGTCTCCCCTTCCGGCAGACGCAGCGCCAGGCGGAACCCCATCACACCGGCAGCGATAAGAGAATCAGGATTATGGGCAGCGGTCATCGTATTTTTCAATTGGTCTGTGGACGGAGTGCCCGATTGGCCGCCGCGGAACATCCGCTCAGTACCCGTGTTCGGCCCGACCGGATCGACGAGGGGAGACGGTTCGGAGTGTCTCCAGTCCAGCATAAGTTCAGCAACATTCCCGTGTGTGTCGTAAAGCCCCCAGGCGTTCGGCTGGTACGACCCCACCGGCGCATGTGCCCCCGTATACCCGTCGATCGGAACGTCCCTGTTGGCTAAACACCGCGCGATATTGGTCAACATGGTGAAATCTTTATTATTCGCCGGGTTCGCGTCCGTGCCATTGTAAAAATGCGTGGTCGTGCCCGCCCGGCTGGCGTACTCCCACTGCGCGCTGGTCGGCAGGTCGAAGTTACAACTTCCCGTTTTCGCCCGCAAGAGGCCAATGACAGAATTGGACGCGACCAGATTGTTTGTGGGCCACCCGTACCCGGCACCGTCCGCCTTGCCGCCCCGGATCATGGAATACGTCATGCTGTCCATCGGGCGGGTTGGGCCGGGGTATGTCGAGAAGTTGGCGACACCCGTCATGTTTGTGTATTGCGCCTGCGTCACCTCAAACACCCCAATGTAGTAGGGGCGCGTCAGCGTCACGTCGTAGGCTCCCAACATCTTGAAGCTCCCCGCCCCGATCATCCGCATCACCACCTTGGTCGTGCGGTAGGCTGGGTTTGTCAGCAGATCCGGTACCGCGTTCGCACCAGTGATTGGCCATGAGACCGCATTCGTGCCGCCCGACACATCAATGATCAGATAGTCGGGATATCCGGGGGTTTCCGTCTTGACCCGATAGTACCGTTTAAAACCTGCGGGCACCGCCGACGTATCCGTTAACGACAGGCTGAATCCTGTTGCGGTCACGTCCGAACCAACCTGCGTGTCGAACGGCCCCTCCGCATGCTCCGACCGGTGGAGCGAGTAGACGCCCATCGGCTTCGTCGCCCAGGTGATTTCCGGAACCGCGCCGGGCGCGACCTGTGTCGCAATCGGGTTGGCACCTGCCATAAGGACAAATAACAAACTGCAAACTATTATCGCTTTCATGACACCCTCCCGCTATCTGACAGAAACCATCATTCCCGGCCGCGCCATGACCACCACGACGCTGTTCCCTTCCGCGCGCACGATGCGGAGCAGCCTTGTCGCGGAGTCGTGTCCCGTGCCCGCGAGTGTCCAGCCGCCCAGAGCCGCAGGGTTGACGATCCCGCCCGCCGCCGTCATCACCACTCTCCGCGTGTTCAGCGCAAACGGCGCTTCTGGCGTGCATCCCAGATCGACCGCTCCGCCGCCCGCCACCGTCAGAACGCCGCTCACCGTCACCGTGTCGTTCGTCCACACGCCGTCCGTTTCCGCCATCCGCAGCGCACAGGTCAGACCCGTGCCCAGCGTCAGATTTCCCGTGACGGTCAGCGTCGAGCCCGTCGGCGCGCCGCCGAACCGGCTCACCTCGATCCGGTTCGTCACCTCCAGAGTCCCTTGCGGCGCAACGGTGCCGCTGCCGTACAGCCCAGCAACCGTATACGCCGGGTCACTCAGACGGCACAACGCGTTGTCGCCGACATACAGCTCCGCGAAACCCGCCGCGTTCGAGACCGCCACATCCGGACAGTTCGTCACCGCCAGCAACTCCACGTCCACCACGGGCGGCAGCGCGAGGCTCTTGCCCGGCGCGATGCCCGCCAGAGTCACCGTGTCGTACCCGCCGCCCAGCGCGACCTTACCAAACACCGCCACGTTCTCGCTTGCGAAACATACCGCGTCCGTACCCGTCCCGCCGAGAACCGCATACCCTTCCGAAGAAGCCGAAACGAGCGTGTTGCTTTCCGCCGCCGTTGCCGTCCGCGCCTTCACCTTGGACAGCAACGCCCGCAAAACCTTCGCCGCGTTCGTGGCCGATCCGTCGCCCGTGTCCCACCCGTATGTGCCGCCGAACATCACCGCGCCCGACGCCAG
>JALHET010000252.1 GCA_022839525.1 Lentisphaerota bacterium | reverse complement strand
GCCGGACTGTCTGAACACCCCATAGCCGTTATTCAGGGTAAGCGCGAGATTGTTTACTACACGTAGCGTTCCGCCGACCAAGTGGTAGGTGCCGGTTCCTCCGGCCGGCGCACCCGTTGCAGCAAATCCGATTGCAGCTCGATTTCCCCAATTGACGCCAGGCTCGATATAGCCGCCGCGTTGGGTGAATACCCCGTTGCCCGGATTTGACTGATCACTCATCATAGCTAAAAAGGTGTTACCCGTAATCTGGGCGGTAGGCAAATTCTCGTTAATGAATTCCGGATCCATGCCAGGCAATGCGCGGTCAGGTTTGCCAACGCGCGGCGAGAGGTTTAGCATCTGCCCGTGCGAGATCACCCGCCCGCCTTGGACAAAAAAGTATGTGAGCGCTGTGGAGGGGGGAGAAGTCTTGCGCCCCAAGACCAATGTCCCTTCTCCGTCCTTGTACATATTGCCGTTCGGTTTCAGATCCGCCTGTACGATCAATTGCGCACCCTCGGCAACCTGTATTCGGCGCGTTGTTGCCAAATTGATCGTTCGCGAGCTGGGTGCGGCGGTGTCCGAGAGGATCGTCAGCACCTTGGATGTTCCGCCGACCGTCGGATCATAGATGATCTCTCCGACCGTGGCGTCGGCCGTCAGATCAATCGTGCCGGTTGCTGCGGACAGATCCGCTATGTCGTCCGCACCCGGTATGAGACCGTCCTGCCAATTGGGCGGGCTATGCCAAGTCCCGCCTACGCTGCTCTGCCAGACCCGCGTTGCAGCCTGCATCGACCCCACGAGGCCGATCATTACCAACACAACTCCGAGTGTCCGTTTGTTCATGTTTGCTCTCCTTAACTTTTTTCCCGACCGAAAGCGAAACCAGCTAGCACCCGCACATCCATGCCCCCTGCACGGATCGCCCACCACCATTTGTAACAACAGCATACCACACTCGCGACGTGAAAAAAGCAACGAAAAAAGAAATGTAAAATCATTGTATTGTCGGGGACGCAAGTATGTTATAACGACTTATCTCTCGCGTTTGCGGGATACGTGTTTTAGGAGAACGTCATGAAAAAAAGCACAACTAACGGAAATGGTGAACAGCAGCCGTCTGTCTCGCGACGGAAGGTTTTGCAACTGAGTACTGCCGGGACGATTGTTTTCTCACTTTCCTCTTTTGCGGTGGAGAAGGGCGGGGATGCGGCGCGACGTGCCAAGCTGACGGGATTGCTACACAATGAGGATTGCACAAACTTTTTCTATTATCAGGATTTCCCGGAGGGGAAGGCCGGCGAGCTTGTAGACCGCTATGTGGATGTGTTAGCCGACGCGGGGGTGAGTGTGCTGATGTGCAACACGAACGCGCGACGGACAAACTACCGCAGCAAGGTCTGGGAAAGTTTCTGGGATGGATACGACCCCGCCGGTTCCGATGAGCAGCCGTTCCTCGCACCCGTACGCAAGGAACACCGTAAAAATTATCGTAAATTGGTTGGAAACATGCTTGAGGTACACCGACAGGGGATCGACTATCCCGCCCGTGTTATCCAGCGGTGCCGTGCCCGGAACATCACGCCCTGGCTTTCGGTGCGGATGAACGATGTCCACAACAATGACAATCTGGAGCACCCGTTCCATAGCGCACTCTGGCGCAAGCCGGAGCTTTTCCGGCAAGGTCATCCGGGCTACTACGCCCGCGCATTAGACTTCGCTCATACGGAGGTGCGGAACCACTATCGGGCGCTGATCGGCGAGATGCTTGAACGCTATGATCTGGATGGACTGGAATTGGATTTTCTGCGCGAGCCCTATCTCTTCAGCAAGGGCCAAGAACAGGAGGGACGGCAGATCCTAACTAAGTGGTTGCGGGATATTCGAAAGTTGACCGATGCTGCTGCCAAGCGTCTCGGGCACACAGTGAAGTTGGGTGTACGCGTTCCATCAAACCCTGATACGGCACTTGGTCTGGGACTCGATGCCCCGGCATGGGCCAAAGAAGGACTGATTGATCTCGTGGTAGCCGCGCCACGCTGGGCCACGCTGGAGTTCGACATGCCAGTAGGGGAGTGGCGTAAACTTTTGGGCGACCGGATAACACTGGCTGGCGGGCTGGAGGTGCTTTATCGGCCCCATCCCGCTGCTGCGGCGCGTGCGGTGACGCGCGAAGAAGCCATCGGCGCCGCAGTAGCCATGCTCTCGGGCGGGGCGGATTCTGTTTATCTCTTCAACTACTTCCAGCATGGTCACCCGGCTTGGCCTCTTGCCGAATATCAGCGTACGCTTAATACTTTTTCCTCGTTGGCTAAACTCCTGAAATTGCCACGTCGTCATGCCGTGACCTACCGCGATGTCACGGTCCCCGGAGAGATCTACCGCGCTCCGTTGCCGGCCACAGGGACATCTCTCTCATTCGCCCTGCCGCTGGGTCCCGTGCCTCCGACCGACTGGCACGTCGAGTTGGATGTTGAGATCAAAATCGGTGGCGAGGTTTTGCCCGTTGCTGCCATCAACGGCACTGTGGGCGTGTTCAAAAACAGGGGAGTTGGGAAAGACGGAACCTGCATGGCAAGCTACCGGTTTCCATGCACCGCTCTGTCCGGCAGAAAAACCGATCACCTCACGTTGACCATGCCGGACGAAACACCGTTCACTGTCTATCGCGTTGAGGTGGCCGTCTGTTTCGGGTGAAACATCCGCCTAATGGACGGAGGTGTTTGATCCGGCTCCTTGAAGGATGAACTGCAGCGCGTACAGGTCGGCGTCTTTCATCACGAAACGCAGGCGGATCGGTTTGCCCGCCAGCGCACTTAGATCCCCGCCCTGCTTCCAGCGGACCGGCATCGCCAGCCGGTTACCCAGCAACTCTACACAGTCAGCCGCCGCAAACCCCGGCAACGCCTTGCCGGCGCTGTCCTGAATCTCAACCCGGATCTGTTTCGGGCAGGTGTCGGCGGGTATGACTTGTTGCCAAGTAGTTTCGTCGCGAGGACGCTCGCCCTCTAACCTTTGCGTCTTCGCGCCTTCGCGTGAGATAGCCGGGCAGCGCTTTTACACTCATCATTGCGACCACTGGGTGGTCGCAATAAGAGCCGTAGGGCACTCATGCACTCATGCACCAACGCGGGCGAAGCCCGCAACCCAAGTTAATTAGTGCATGAGTTTGTCTGGGAACGCGTTACCCCCAAAAAACCTCCGTGTTCTCTGTGCTTCTGTGAGAGAAAAAAGCCGAGCCATGCCCCAAAATCCTAAATCCAAAATCCTAAATGCTACCTCCGCGCACTGCGCGGCTACGCGGCGGCAACTTGGGCACCTTGAAACGGGTGCAGGCGATGTGACGCACCTTGTCGTCCGTGGCATAGTAGTACACGGCCACAATGGTCTCGTCAGGCAACTTGACCGCCCGCGGATAACCGAGGTCGTAGCCGTCGCCGTCATCGCGCAGCACCAGTACATGGTCGGTGCGCCAAGTCAGCCCTTCGTCTTCCGAAACCAGAGCGCGGATGCCGGAGGGCGCGTCACGGTAGC
>JALHET010000251.1 GCA_022839525.1 Lentisphaerota bacterium | reverse complement strand
GGTTTCGGCGCTGCGGGCTCTGCCGGGGTTGCGACGTTCGGCAATGGGGCGCTGGAGGTCGAAAACAACGTCAACATTTGGAACGCGCAAAAACTGATCCTGAACGGGGGCACCTCGTTGTTCAAGAACCGTATGATCACTCAGGTAGGCGGAGTTATTGAGGTGGGCGGGGGGAGCCATGTGTTCGGCCCGTCGAAACCAGAGGAAGCTGCCGCAAAGGGTCTGTTATTGTACTCCTCTCCGTTGGGAGGACCCTCGCTTCGCGTCACCAACGGCATCGTGAGAGTGACGGATCAACTGACCACGGTAATCGATCACAAAGTCGATATCTCGCTGGAGGGCGGAACCTTGCGCAACGAGAGCGGGGCGTACGGGTTCGTGATGGAAGGTCCCGGCACGCTCGATGTGCATTCCAACGCGGTTCTTGATATCCGTGGTAAACGCTGTTATTTCGGCCGGAGGAAGGGTCTCTCCACCTTGAACATTCTGGGCGGCGCGGTCTCAAATACTGCTCCTGCTAATGCCCACGTCGGAAGCGCGTATGCGCCGGGATCGACCAGTGTCGTCAATCTGGTGGACGGGATCTTCTATTCCTCCGGATCCATGGGTTTTGCCGGCACGAGCGGTGCCCAAACGAATGCGGTGGGTATCCTCCGTCAGTCGGGCGGACGGGTTCACATGGGCAGCACCTTGCAGTTTGGCTACGGTGTTGGGTCTGTGGGCATTTACACGCAGTCGGGGGGGACGGCCTGGTGCAATCAACTGAGACTGGGCGACAACAACGGTTCAGGTTCGCAAGGACTGGTTTACCTTGCGGGCGGCACACTCGCGCTGAACAGCCCCCCTTACCTTGGAAGCGGGAACGGGTGTACCGGCTGCATCTACCAGACGGGCGGGGAACTGCTGGTCAGCAACTGGGTGCACGTCGGCGCGGCAACAAACGCGTTCGGCCTTTATCACTTTAAAGGCGGCAACGCGCAGATCAACTCCTCGGTGACTCTGGGGTACGTCACCAGCGGAAGCGGACAGATGATTATTGAAGACTCTGGGCTTTCTGTCGCGGGTAGAGTGGATATCGGTTATGGAGAGTCGAGCACAGGCGAGCTGGTCGTTGCCGGAGGTTCTTTTGCGCTTCCGACAGCCAAGCAGTATATTGGCATGGGATCCAACAGTCTGGGACGGCTTTGCGTCACGGGCGGCGAGATGACCTTCGGCAATGATGTTTATGTCGGGGCCGCAGGGGGCGCACAGGGCGGGGTTTATCTCACGGACGGCGTGCTCGCCTCATACGGCACCAGCCACGGTTACCGTCTCGGGCAGGTCAGCGGGGCCACGGGCGAGCTGGTCGTGGCAGGCGGACAGTTGCGCGCGTTGAACCGGTACTCCATTCTCGCCGGCTGCGCGGAGGGAGCATATGGTTCTGTCACGATCAGCGGGGGGACGAACGATATCCGGTCGCTCCGGATCGGACACCAAGGCGGTCAAGGGCTCCTGCGCATCACTGGCGGCAAAACTTACGTGACAAACGAGGTTGATTACACGTTCACGTTTGCCAATGCGGGCGTCAGCCCTCTGTCACGGCTCGAACTTGCGGGCGGTGTGCTGACGACAAGGGCGATCACAGGGGGGGGCAGCTATACCGAGGCGCTGTTCGACGGCGGCGTGCTGCAGTGCGCGTGCGACAACGCCTCCTTCTTCCAGGGTTTTAATCTGGCGTCGCTGACGGCCCGCGGCGCAATCATTGATACGGACGGATATGCGGTCAGTATCTCCCAAGCGTTTGCCAACGAAGCGGGGTATGCTGGGAGCATCACGAAGCAGGGGGAGGGGACGCTGACGCTGTTATCGGCAGGCAACACCTTTACCGGGCTGGTGACGGTGACAAAGGGTGAACTCGCTGCCGGCCCGAATGCCAGGCTTTACCTGAATGGCGGCGTCGTGGTCGAAGAGAGGGCCTCGCTGAATCTCGCGGCTGGCATGTTGCGTACTTTCACGACCTCGCCGGGGACGGTTTCCCGGATCGACGGCACGCTTATCCTGCCAGGACCTGACGGCACGCTGACGAATGGGGGCGGCGCGACGCTGTGCGGCGGCGGCGTGGTGACCGGCAGCGTGGTGTTCGCGTCGGGCAGCGCGTGGGCGCATGGCAAGGCGTGGGGCGCGGCCTCTGCCGGGCCGTTGCGCGTCACGGGCAACGTGACGCTTGAGGAGGGTGTGACGGTCGCGCTCACCGGGTATTCGGTGGACGACCTGAAGGCGGGCGTGCCGCTCTTGCAGGCGGCCGGAACCGGTACGCTCCAGGTGCCCGGCCTGATTCCGGTGACGCTGGACGGCGCGTCACACCGCTATTGGTGGGCGAAGATGTCGAACGACGGCAAGACCCTGAGTGCGGCGTTCATCCCGATGGGAACCATGATTCGGCTGTTGTAGGGTTCCGACAGCTCTGGAGAGAAGGAAGGGGGATATGAGCGTTGAATGTTGAGCGTTCAAACGCTGAATGCTCAACGCCCAACGTTCAAGTTATTTTTTGGAAAAAGGGGGAACGAATGAGAAAGGCGCTGATGTTGGCGGCGGTTTTCGCCGTATGGGGGGCAGGTGGCGTTGGGGCGGCGCCGGCGGCGTTTTATGTGGCTCCAGACGGCGCGGATGAGAATCCGGGGACGCTGGACAAACCCTTTGCGACACTGGAAAAGGCGCGCGACGCTGTCAAGGCGTTGAAGCGTGGAGGGGGGCTCCCCGATGGCGGTGTGACCGTGTGGCTGCGCGGGGGGGAGTATCCCCGCACTGAGCCGTTGGTGTTGATGTCTGAAGATTCTGGCGAGCCAGGGAAGCCGGTCGTGTTTGCGGCGCACGGCACTGAGAAGCCGGTGCTGTTCGGCGGTAAGCGTATCACAGGGTTCCGGCAGCAGGCGGGCGGCGTTTGGGAGGCGTCCGTTCCTTGGGCGAAGGATGGCGCTCGGGTGTTCCGGACACTGTACGTGAACGGGCGGCGCTATACGCTGGCCCGCTCCCCTAACCGGGGTTATTACCAGATGGCCGGGCCGCTGGCGGATGAGGATTCGCCGAAGGAAGGTCCGGATGCGGGCAAATCGAAATCCGCTTTCCGCGCACCTCCCGGAATTATAAAGGACTGGCCTAATCTGGATCAGGTCAACATCAAGACGTGGGGGCGCTGGTGGACAGCGCTGCTCACAATCAAGCGGGCTGATCCCGCCACTGGTGACGTCCGGCTTGCGGGCCCTGGATGCTGGTATTTGCCCTACGGTAAGGGCACGGAGTTTATCGTCGAGAACCATCCCGGGGCGCTCGACGCTCCGGGCGAGTGGCAACTGGACAGGAAAGCCGGCGTGTTGCGTGTGATCCCGCTACCGGGCGATGATCTCGGCACGGCAGATGTGACTGCGCCTGTGGCCGAACAGCTTTTGTTTCTGAGAGGCGATGCCGCAGGGCAAAAACATGTCTCGCATGTGGAGATACGCGGCATCACGTTCAAGTGTTCCAATTGGATCCTTCCGCCTG
>JALHET010000250.1 GCA_022839525.1 Lentisphaerota bacterium | reverse complement strand
AGCCGATCATACGCGCCGGCGTGACACCGTCGCTGAACACCTTGAAGTACGCCATGTAGTAAGCAAAGTCGGGGTCGCCGCCCGTCGTCGATTTCGTCGGCACGGGGCACTGCCCTTCCAGGCTGATCCCCAGATTGACCGCACCCTTGGTCCAGTCGCTGTTGCCCCCGTTGCCGCCGGCCCAGTTGACGGTCGGTGCGACCCAGAGCACGACGATCGGCCCCGCCTTGTCCCGGTTCCAGCCCGGTCCATCGGTGCCGTCGGCCCAATCGCTGACGGGGACACCGTCGAAGGTGATCTCGGGCTTGCCGCCACCGGCCCACGGGTGGGAGCCGTCGGCACCCGCCGCGATCGCCACATGGACGCTGTCGGAAACCGGCGTGCTGTTGAAACCGGTGCCGGAGCAGATGCTGGTGATGCCCGCCAAAGACAGCGAGGCCGCCTCTGCGGTCGTCAATTTGTGCCGGGTCGTATTGATTTTGGTCACCATGCGCTCCGTCTGCGGGGCCGCATGGCCATCCATCGCCAGCGCAGCGGCGTCGGTTCCCTTCAAGCCGTTGTGCATGTCAGCCGGGTAGCGGCCGAAGACGTTCTCATACTGCATGAGCGCCCGGGCGGTACCGGCCTTGTTGTAGTTGCACACGTCGCCCAAGGCTTCCGTGCGGTCGGCCGACAGCTTGGGCAGGATCAACGAGACCAGCGCCCCGAGCAGGCCGATCACGATCAGCAGCTCGATCAGGGTGAAGCCGTTCTTGTTCGTCGTCAAATTCATTGTTGGGTTCGTTTTCATTCCTTTTTCTCCATGGGTTCAGGGCACGAAGGGGAATGAAAGGGCTGTCATGAAAAAACCATGAAAAAGCCTTTGTGTCCTTTGTGCCTTTGTGTGAGATTGAATTGATTTGCGGGCTTTGCCCGCATGCCTGGGGAATGAGGCCAGGCAGGAGGACCGCAGGAGAAGGGATAGCAGCGTGGAATCTGAATATCGGGTTTTTGGAAAGTGACGGGCAACACGGTTGCAACCGGCCCGCTTTGCGGCAGCGTGACCGCTACAGACGCTGTATGGATGGGGATGTTCGCGAGCTGGCAGATCACACAGGTGGACGGATCGTGGGACGGCGCGTCCGGCTGGGAATCTTCCTGCTCATCCGCATCCGTTGCATCCTGTGTATGGGTGTCATGCGCGTGGGAGCCTGGGCAGCAGTGCTGCGCCAGACCGCGCATGGTATCGGCGCAGACACACACCGAAAAGCACCTGTGAAGGGCGGGAAGCAGCAACGCCCCCGCCACATACAGGACCAACACGGCCAAGCCAAGCGGCCTGTTCGTTCCGGTTGCTGTCGCTATGTGGTGTCTGCGCACGAAAGCTCCAAAACGGTTGCGGGGGATTGCCCCCCGCAACCGCAGGTTTTGTCTTCAGGTTACGGGTTCAGCACGCCGCACTCAGGGCAGGTGCTGCCGATCATGCGCGCGGGTGTAACAGGATCACTAGGATCCGCTTTGTCGAACACCTTGAAGTACGCCATGTAGTAGGCGAAGCTCACCTCGTCATCCGCGCCGCCCTGGCTGGTGGCTGCCGTCGGGATCGGGCACTTGCCTTCCAGACTGATGCCGTACTCGACCGCACCCTTGGTCCAGTCGCTGTTGCCGCCGTTGCCCTTCGCCCAGTCGATGGTCGGCGTGATCCAGAGACAGACCACCGGGCCTGCTTTGCCCTGGTTCCAGACAGGGGTTGACCCCGCCGTGCCTTGAGCCCAGTCGCTGAGCGCGACGCCGTTGAACGTGATCTCCTGTGGAGGATTGGAGTCGTCATTCCAAGGGTTGGTGCCATCGGCGGCGCAAGCCTGCGCCACGAAGACACCCGTCGCCACGTCCGCAATTTGATAGCCATCGCCGTAGGCAATCTGCGTGATGCCCGCCGCTTTCAGCGATTCCGCCTGATCGGCGGAGAGCGCTAGCCGCGTGGACGAGATTTTGGTGACCATGTGGTCTTCCTGCGCCTCCGGGAGGCCTTTCATTGCGACAGGATCCGATTGATAATCCTGCATGCCGTTGTGCATACCGGAGGGGTAGGCGCCGAACATGTCCGCGTACTGGTTCAGCACGCGCACGGTGCCGGCCTGGTTGTAGTCGCACACGTCGCCCATGGCTTCCTCGCGGTCGGCCGTCAGCTTGGGCAGGATCAGCGCGACCAGCGCTCCGAGCAGGCCGATCACGATCAGCAGCTCAATCAGGGTGAAACCACTTGTGTTTCTCTTCATTTTCGTACTCATTCTGTTTTTTTCCTTCACTCAATGGAGCATCTTCTGATGCCCGTTTTTTCTTGGACGGCTCCCGCCTCGGTCAGCCCGTCCGGTATGTCTTGCAGATTCCACGGCGCGGGAACCGCTCCCGCAACCGATACCTCACGCGATATCCAACCCCTTTCTGGTCATGGCCGCCCCGCGCCCCGCAGGGCCGACCTCACACCGATGTTTCCTTACGTTGTTCCGGCGGGTGCCCCGCGCCCGCATAAAGTTGAGCGTTGAAAAATTTTTAACGCAGAGGCGCAGAGACGCAGAGACGTGGCACGGGCATCTTGCCCGTGTTTCATGGGCGGAGCCGCCCATGCACGCGAACCGTTGCGCTATGAACGCATGCGGCACCCGGACTCGCGGAGCGCCGGGAGGGGCAAGCGTCTGCTTGCCCGCGGACGAGCAGACGCTCGTCCCTACACTTCGTCCAAACACTTCGTCGTTTACACTTCGTCGCTCACACTTCGTCCAAAACACTTCGTCGCTTTAAACTTCGTCGAAACACTTCGTCGTTGGCGCAATCGACTAAGTGTAGAGACTAAGTGTATCCGACTAAGTGTGGGGACTAAGTGTGGCTCCGCGCACAGCGCGGAGAGAAAGCGGTGCCGCGACCCGCGCACAGCGCGGCTCTTGTCACCGCACTCCAAATTTCGCCGCCGCGCCACGCGCGACACAACAATCATGTCAATCATGTCAAATTACCCTTTCTGGTTATGGCCGCCCCGCGTGGCCGGCCTCACCCGATGTTTCCTTAATTCTTTCCGGCGGGCGAACCGCGTCCGCCGCCGGGGTGTCGCAGGGCACGATAAAGCGGTACTGCTTGCCGCACTTGATCAACACTTCTTTTTCATGCTTGCGCAAAAAGCGAATCTCGATCTCCATCTCGCCGTATCCGCTGTGCGCGAACAACATCCGGTAAAGCTCCTCGATCCGCGCCAACACAGCCTCATGCGTCGATGCCATGGCACGCTCCTTTCGTATGCGGCTGACCGCCGCAACCGTTACATCCTTGGCACCCGCGATTGGCCTTGTCCCGCATGCTACGCCACAACGCATGCCCGGCAAACCAAACTGCGGCACCGACAATCACAGCCACAATCACATTTTCCCACATCGCCATCCTCCTACACCCCGATCCCGAGCGCCGAACCCACCTGATACACCACCAGCGTCACCCCGTAGGCCAGCAGCGTCAGGCCGACCAACTGGAACAAAGCCCACTTCCACGAGTTG
>JALHET010000019.1 GCA_022839525.1 Lentisphaerota bacterium | reverse complement strand
CCCCAGCACATCGATCAAGGTATAGAAAACGGCCAGGCAGAGGAAACTCAAACCGCCTGAGTACAAAACAAAGGTCTCGTTCCAAATGTGCTTGATGATAGGGGTGCAGAAACTGCCCGCCCACCCCGCCGCCGTCAAACCCGCGCCAGCAGCGAACAGCGCAACGGCGATGCGCGCCTTGGGCAGTCCCGACCGGATGATGTCGCCCGCAAACGTCCCGAGCATCGCCGTTGCCACAAAGCCCAATGTGCTCAGCACCCACGTATAGGCTGGCGCATCGAGCGTCCCCAACACAAGCACGTCGACATAATGAGCGAAATTCCCCTCCGCCGTAAGAACCCCTGCGCCGAATCCCGGAACCGGCGCGAAACGGAGCAAGAGTCCGAAGAGCGCCATGCAGCCCACCGTTAGGCCGATCTGCCACTTTTTGCTGAAGTGCAAAAGGAAGATTGTGCTGAAAAACGTGCCGGCCGCGATCGACTGCAGGGTGTTGCTGTAGAAAACCAGCCGCGACCAGTCGTACTCCAGCAGGCGCCCCTGCAGCATCATACCGAACACCCACAGGATCAGCAGACGCTGAACCGTGTGCCGGTAGATCTTGGCCGTCGAGTCGCCCTTTCTTCTCCGGCTGTCGATAGAAAACGGCAGGGAACAGCCGGCCAGAAAAATGAACAGCGGCATCACCAGATCAATGAAGCGGAAGCCTTCCCAAGGGACATGCTTCAATTGTGTCGAGCAGAAAGCGCCCGCGTCCGGATGGATGATCTCGGCCAAACGGGTCACCAGCTCACCGCCGCCGATAATCCAGAACATGTCAAACCCCCGCGCCGCATCAATGGAAAGTATCCGTTCTTTCTTGTCTTCAGCCATAGCTTATTCCTTTGGAATTCCGTACCTCAACGCCTTTTTGTCGAACCCGGTGTTCCGGTAATAGAGAACACCGTCGATCGCCACCATCACGGCATTCAACAGATAGAGCCAGACCACCCCGTCTATCTTTTCCTGCCACCACAGCTTGTGGGCAAGCCCCGAGAGGTAGCCGACAAAAACGATGAGCATGAAAAAACGGCTCTTGCCCTTGTTCGTCCGCGACCGCCACGATTTGAGGATTGAAACCGGCCACGCCATGCCGAAGCAGACCAGCATGACCGCCTCAAAAATTGGAAACTTCATTCTGCCCTTTCTGGCTTATCCTGCCGGCGTTCAAGGCTGACGCGCCACAGCAGGAGAAAACCGTTGCCTATACTTTCAGGAATATCTTCGCGTGTCACGCATAGGTTTGATACACCAACAAAGGGCCGCCTTTGAACGTAAGGCTGAATGAGTCGCCGCAGGCCTCATTCAACGCCGCCTGCCACCAGCGGGTCAGCCGCAACCCGTTCACGGGATACCTCAGCCCTTCGGCGGACACAGCCGTTTCCGGATCAAAGGAAAAGACAGAGACCTGTTGCCCCTCGCGCGACGGCAACCGCGCCGAGGCCGTCAACGGCGTGAACCAGCCCGTGTCGGTCAACATCAGCACCGAAGCGGCCCGTGCGAAATCGGCCAGCAGGGAGAGGTTGCCAAGCGTGTGGTCCTCCCGCAGCCCCGTCGCCCCGACAATCACCAGCTCACGCCAACCGCGTGACAGGCAGAACCGAACCGCTTTCGTCAGGTCATTCGTTTCCTGCTCGCGCACGCGCACCAGCTTTTCCCGGTAACGCTCGCAGTCCGCCGCCGAAAGACTGTCCAAATCCCCCACGACCCACGCCGGCTCCAGCCCGGCTCCAGCCAGACGCTCGGCCGCGCCGTCGCAGCAGACGATGCGCTCCGCCGCACGCAACGCCGCCAACGGCACCGTATGGATCGGGAACTGTCCATTCGCGAGAACCGCTGTCTTGGGCAGATCAAGTTTCATTTCCGTAACGTTACACCGCTGCTCCCTCTCCCGTCAACCGGATTGTTGGCAACACTGGCATACGTCGACGCGAAGCGCCGCACCTATGCGTGGCTGAAGAGCACGAAGGCCAAGAGTGTCGCGATCGACGACTTCTGCCAAGTCACGGGCACCGACCGAAAACACGTCCTCCGTCTGCTCACCGGCAGCCGGAGGTTCTGCGGACATGCGGGGCGCGGGAAGACGCTTACGCCCCAAAAAACCTGAGGTGTCTTTTCTGTTTGACGGACAGCGAGCGGGACTATTTTTCCCCGTGGCGGCGCTGCTGGCGCGTGAGCGGCACGCCCTCCGCCACACCGGTGTCCACCGCAAGCTGCCGCGCACCCTTCTTCCGCAGGATCAGCATCTGGACGATCGACAGGATCTGGCTCACGGTCCAGTAGAGTGAAAGCGCGGACGGAAAACTGTAGAACATGACGAGCATCATGATCGGCATCATGACCATCATCATCCTCTGCTGCTGCGGGTCACCCATCGACGGCGTCAGATAGCTCTGCAACGCCATGGTGCCGGACATCAGGAACGGCAGGATGTTCAGCGGGATCGGCAGCACCCCGGCCAGCAGGTTCTCGGGCTCGCTCAGGTCGGCGATCCAGAGAAACGGCGCATACCTCAACTCAACCGCGCTGCGCAACACCGTGAAAAGCGCGATGAACACCGGAATCTGTATCAGCATCGGCAGACAACTCGACAGGGGGTTCACCTTGTTCTCCCGGTAAAGCGCCCACGTCTCCTGCTGCATCTTCTGCGGATTGTCTTTGAACTGCTTTTGGATCTCTTTCAGCTTAGGCTGGATCTCTTGCATCTTCCTCATGCTCACCGTGCTCTTGTGCGTGAGCGGCCAGAAGATGATGCGCACCAGAAAAGTGAGCAGGATGATCGCCACACCGTAATCGGGAATGATACGGTGGAAAAAGTTAAGCGTCGGCACCAGCAGCTTGCAGAACCACGTGAACGTCCCGAACTCCATCACCGCATCCATCCGGTTGCCCATCGCCTGCAAAAGGGAAAGCTTCTTCGGGCCGATGTAGAGCGAATAATCCCGCGCCAGCGTTTCACCCTGCCCCAGCACACGCCCGGGAAAAAGGACACGGGCCGAGAGATCCCTCAAGACATAGACCGGACTGGCGACATCGCGCGCCATCCGGGCGGTGAACCCGCAGTTCGCCTCTGACGATGAGAAAAACGTCACGAAAAAGCGCGATTTGAGTGCGATCCACGACTGGGACTCGAGAATGGGCACGGTGACGTGATCGGGCATACCAGCCGCCGACGGCGCGCCGCCGCAGCCGAACCCTCCCGCACCGCCACTGACCAGATACGGTTTGGTAGCCTTTTCGGAACCCCAATGACGAACCTTTGCGGCATTCATAGCGGGCAACGAATCGAACGATAGCATCTCGTTTTTCGACCCCCCCTTGCGCATCACACCCATCCCCACACCGTTCGTGCCCAGCGTGATCACGCTCCCGCCCGTATTGCGGAACGTGTCCGTGACCTTGACCACGTAATCCTTCTGCAGCTCGATGCGGCGCGTAACCGCTAAACCCTGCGCCGCCGCGATAAGCGTCACCGCCTTCCCCTCATCATCCCGTTCCACGCGATACACCGCATTGCCGGGCAACCCCGGAATGCCGGAAAGCTCCAACCCTGGTGCGGACGCGAAATCCAGCATCACCGGCGGATTCTTCGCGCCCGCTTTACCCGGCTCAGAGTTAAACGTGCTCAGCGTCACCTGCTTGAGCACGGCACCATGCGAAGAAACCGACACGTCCATTTCCCCGCTCTTCAGCGTCACCACCTCTTCGGGGACGGCGGGAACAGCCGGAGCCGCCTCTTCCTCCGCGGCGGGCAGGCCAGCCGCCGGAGCGGACGCAACCAGAGCCGGCGTGGAGGCGGGAGCGTTCGTCATCGGGACAGCCGCCGCAGGCGGCCGGTTCTGCGCCGACTCTTTCGCCCGTTTCGCAGCCTGCTTATTACTGTGGAAGACCCACCCGGCCAACGCGAGACCGAGAAGGATGACAATGATGCGTTCTTGTTTGTTCATGATCTAAACGTGTCGGATTCAATTGGTTCACGGGTTAAGCTTCCCTCAAGTTTGCCTAACCGCCTCATCGTTTTTACCGTCTTTCTTGGGCGGCACCGGATCGTGCCCGGACGGCCCAAAGGGCCGGCACCGCATGATCCGCCGCACCGCCAACCAACATCCCTCAAGGACACCGTGCGTGCGCAACGCTTCGATGCAATACTCCGAGCACGAAGGCGTGAAACGGCAACAATTCCCGATGTGCGGCGACAGCACCACCTGATACGCCCGCACACAGGCAATCAGCACGCCTCCCACGAGGTGGCCGACGGCGGACAGTATCCGTTTCATCCGCACCTCCGTCACGCATTCGCGGCACCCCCTAGGGTTCTTCCGGCTGCCAGACTTTCGCCCTGCGGCACACCGCCTCGAAATCGCGCATCACATCCTGGCATTTCTTGCCCGCAAGCCCTGCGCGGGCGATCAGGATCAGATCCACCTCTGGCACAAGGTTCTTCCGGCTCAAGCGGAACGCCTCACGCATCAGACGTTTGGCCCGATTGCGGTCTACCGCAAGCCGGAACGTCCGCTTAGAAACAATAACGCCGGCCCTGCGACCGGCGTCTGACGCCCTTCTTACCCAAACCACCACTGAACGACCGTGAAACGACCTTTTTTCAGCAAAAACGCTCGTGTATTTTGATGAATCAAGTCTGAAAGAGCCCGACAGGGGCACACCTCTGTCCACATTCTGATTCGAGCCGTTCATGATGCCGTCCGGCGATCACGGTTACACCTGCGTCAGGCGGATGCGTCCTTTACGGCGGCGGGCGTTAATCAGCGCGCGCCCCCCCCGGGTAGACATGCGGGCGCGGAACCCGATCTTGCGGGCACGCTTGATTTTCGAGGGCTGCCACATCATCTTCATCGTTCGATTCTCCTACTTAATTCCTTGCTTAAAAAGAGTTAATTAAAATATCACAGAGCGGTTGAATGGTCAACTCACACCCCCACCATTTTCAGCGAAAAGTTCCGGGATTATGTCATGGTCATGCCAACTGGCTCAGGAAGCGCATGTCGTTCTCGTACAACCAGCGGATGTCGGGGATACCGTACTTGACCATCGCGATGCGTTCGACGCCGAAGCCGAAAGCGTAGCCATAGACTTTCTCCGGGTCGTACGCCGAATCGCCACGGGCACAGTTGACATGCCCGTAGACGCGCGGATCCACCATGCCCGCGCCCGCGATCTCGATCCAGCCGCTCATCTTGCAGACGCGGCAGCCTTTGCCGCCGCACACGTGACAAGAGAAGTCCACCTCCACGCTCGGTTCTGTGAACGGGAAGAAGTGCGGACGGAAACGCACACCCGCCTTGGAACCCATCATCTCCTTGGCGTAATAGGCGAGCGTTGATTTCAGGTCGGCCAGCGACACCGGTTTCGTGTCCACATACAGCCCTTCGATCTGATGGAAGTTCGCGCTGTGCGTTGCGTCGGTCGTATCGCGCCGGTAGGTCCGTCCCGGCGTGATGATGCGCACGGGCGGGGTGTGTTGCGTCATTATGCGGATCTGCACCGGCGAGGTCTGCGTGCGGAGCAGCAGGTCGCCGGTCAGCCAGAACGTGTCCGATGCGTCCATCGAAGGGTGATGCGCGGGCGTGTTCAGTGCCGTGAAATTGTTGAACCGGCTCTCGATGTCCGGCCCGTCCGCCACGGTAAAGCCGAGCCGCGCAAAAATCGCGGCCGTCTCCTCGATCACGCGGGAGACCGGATGCTTGGCGCCGGGCGCGAACCAGCGCCCCGGCAACGTGCAGTCAAACGCGCCCTCCTCTTTCTTGACCGTACCCGCGCCCGCCACTCTATCGGCGAGAGACGCTTCCAGCGCCGCACGCCATGCCTGCACGCGCTTGCCGAACTCCGGGCGATCCGCCGGGGGCACGTCTTTCATGTGCTTGATGATGGCAGGCAGCAACCCGTTGCGCCCGAGATAACGGATACGTATCTGTTCCAGCGCGGCAGCATCCGCCGCTGCGGCCACTTCAGCCAACGATTGCGCCTGTTGCGCGTCCAATTCCGCAAGTGTCATAACCCCTTCGCTTTCCGGAAAAAATAAACCCTACGTCAAGTCTTTCATCGTGACGACCGGAACGTCTTTTTTCGCGGCGGGCTTGAGCGCCGGGAGGTTCTTCGGGTTGAACCACCACCCCTTGTCGGCATCCAGCGACCAGACGGCAGGCGCCATCGACATCACGGTGGAAGCGAAACCCTGAAGCGTCGCGGCGGCGTTGCCGGTATGCGAGGAGTTGTCCGCCTCGTTCTCGATCACGAACGGCCTTTCAAAACCCTTGTCCATCAGCGTCTTGAAGAACGCGAACCAATCGATGCTGTCGGAACCGCCAAAGCCCGGAAGCTTCGGGTCGTAGTGGTGGCGATCCCATTCGCAGGCGGGCTGGCAGACGCCCGCTTTTCTGGCGAGCTTCGCGTCGACCTGCTGCATCGGATAGAGACGGCCCCACTGGATCGCGGCGAGGCTATCCGCACGGTTGCGCGTGCCCTTGATATGGACGCGGTGCAGCCGCGAGAAGTCCGTGTTCTTGATGACCGCGACCGGGTCGATGTTCTGCCATGCGTCGTGGGACGGGTCGTACGTTTCGCCGTGCGCCTTGCTCGGAATGAGGGCGTACATCAGCTTACGGGCCGCGAGCGTGCAGGGCAGGTTGTTGTAAGTGGTCGGCGTGGAAACCGGGCGCCACCCCTCCATCGGACAGTTCTCGTAGATCAGCGTCACGCCGAGGCTCTCGGCGTATTTGACGATCGGCTTGAAGACCTTGGCAAAGCGTTCGAGATTCTTGGCGAACCCGCCGTCTTCTTTGCCTAGCTCGTGATTGTAGCCGACAAACGTGCCGACGCAGACATCGTTGGCGTCGCCGCCCAGCAGATGCGCCATGCGGATCAGCTTCAGGATGTGGTTCCGGTTCGCCTCGCAGACTGCGGGATCACCGCCCAGCAGGTTATCGTATGCGCCAACGGAAATCCGCACGCCTTCGGCCTCGCAGGCGGCGAGCACCTTCTTGGCGTCATCCAGCGAAAAGTTCTCGTAATCCAAATGCGTGGCCACATGGTCTTGTCGCGTCCCGTCGCGACGGAATACACAGAGCTCCAGTCCCTGTGCGCCCACGGCCTTGGCCTTTTTGATCACCTGCGCGAATGTGAGTTTGGGAAAAGCCGACGTCATCAGCCAGATCTGGTTATTCATAAGGCTTTCTGTTCCTGATTGTAAGGTTGAATCCCTTTGGGTTAAACATGCATGTCACGTGTGTAAGGATGGCTGTTTTTCCGGATTTTGTCGAGCGGAAAGACCCACGCCCCTCGGGCTTTGGTTGATCCGGAGTCCAAGAACGGGAAACGTCCCGTTTAAGCTTTCATTTCACACGGGGTTGTGTTAAATAGTTGCGCATTTCCAACTCGGACAAGCCCCCTGTCCGACGGTTCCATTTTCCGAGGCGCTTGTGTATCTAAAACAGATTGAACTTACAGGCTTTAAGAGTTTCGCTGACAAGACACGCTTGCAGTTCGAACCCGGCATGATCGCCATCGTCGGCCCCAACGGCTGCGGGAAAAGCAATATTTCCGACGCCATCCGCTGGGTGCTGGGCGAGCAACGCCCCACCTCCCTGCGCTGCGCCAAGATGCCGGACGTCATTTTCAATGGAACAGACACCCGCAAACCGCTCGGCATGGCGGAAGTCTCCATCACCTTTGCTGACTGCGAAGGTGTTTTGGACACCGAGTTTAACGAGGTCACCATTACCCGCCGCGTTTTCCGTTCCGGCGAGGGCCAGTATTTCATCAATAAGACCCCCTGCCGCCTCAAAGACATTCAGAGGCTTTTCATGGGCACCGGAATCGGAACCACATCCTATTCGGTGATGGCCCAGGGGCAGATCGACATCATCCTTTCCTCGAGACCTGAAGACCGGCGGGCGGTGTTCGAAGAAGCCGCGGGTATCACCAAGTTCAAGGCAGACCGTAAGGAGGCCCTGCGCAAGATCGAGCAGACCGAAGCCAACCTGTTACGTCTGGCCGATGTGATTCGCGAAGTCAAACGCCAGATCGGAACCCTTCAGCGTCAGGCCGGCAAAGCACAGAAATACAAAGAATTGCGCGACGAGTTGCGCGGCCTTGACATTTTTCTCACGCGCCGGCGCCTCGCCGCGCTCGACGTCCGCATCCGCGAACTGGACACCTCCATCCATGCGTTGAACGGGCAGCTCGTTTCCCATCAGGAATTCGTCGCAGAAACCGAAACCGAACTGTCGCGCATCCACGGCCTCATCCATGCGACCGAAGAGCGCATCGCGTCGTTGACCGAACAGGCCGCCCAAGCAGACAACCGTTACATCCGCGCCCAAGAGGTCATCAAAGTCAACGAGCAGCGGATCGCCGAATACCGGGCCTGGGCCGAACGCGACAATCGCGAAATCTCTGAAACCCAAGCGCAGATCGCGCAGCTTCATCTCCAACTTGAGTCGCTCACCCAGAAACGCCTGCTCATGCGGCAGGCTGCCGATGCCGAAAAAGCGAAGCTGGAAGAGGCACAGGCGCGCTTCGATGCCCACAGGCTCCACATCGATCAAACCCGCGCCCAGCTTCAGCAGAACCGTCAGCGTTCGGTCGATTGCGAACGCCGCAGCGCCCAGATTCAACAGACTCTCGCCGAGATGGAATCGCGCCAGCGGGAACTGCTCATGAAACGCGACCGCCTTTCTTCCGAACACCGGAACGTGCAGGAAAATCTCGCGGCTGTGGAGCAGTCCCGCGCCGAAATCAAAACCCGGCTCGACACATACCGTGAGACTGCCGGACGCGTGGGCGAACGTTTCGAAGCGCTGGAAGCGGAACGCGCCGACTCAGCCACAGAGCTGCGGACGCTTCAAGACGAGCTCGCCGGAATGCAGTCTGAGGCAGCGGCCAAACGTGCCCAGATCGACCTGCTGACCGACCGGAGTGAAGCCTCCGGCGAATTCGCCGCAGGTTCGCAACAGTTGCTCAACTCCGCAAACCCGCTTGCGCTCGATCCCCAGGCGGTGCTCGGAACACTTGCAGAAAAATTCAACGCGCCTCAGGAGTTACGGCTCGCACTGGAAGCCGCGTTGCGCGCATGGTTGGACGCCGTGGTCGTGCGGGACGCCGATTGTGCGCGACAGGCTCTTGGCCTTTTGCTCGCGCAAGGAAAACATGCCGCGGCACGCCTCGTGACCGCCGGTAGCGCGCATCCTGCGCCACCCTGTGCGCCGATCCCCGGCCTGCGCCCGCTGCTGGGCGAAGTGACGGTGGCCGACGACTTCGCCGATGCCGCGCGCCGACTGCTCGGCCATGTTTTTCTGGCCGACACTCTGGATGCTGTGCCGAACCCCCTTCCCGAGGGCTGCTGCGTGGTCACCCGCGACGGCGTGATCTTTCACCCGAACGGGTGCGCCGAACTCTGGATGCCCGACACCCAGATCTCCAGCCCGCTGGCTCGCCGACTACTAGTCGCCGACACTTCGGAACAACTCGCCTCGCTCGAAACAAAGCTCACGGGACACAAAAGCCGGCTCGCGCAACTCAATGCCCGCTGTTCCGAACTGGGGCTTTCCATCCACCAGACGCGCCAGGAGCTGGATGAGACCCGCCGTAAAGCCGCACAGGCGGAAGGCGAATATCAGTCCGTCAGCCGGGACGCGGAACGCGCCCGTGCCCGTTTGGAGGCCGTAGTCAGCGAACTCGGCACGCTAACCGAACAGACCGTCGGCGACGATGAGACACGAAACGCGCTGACGGACGAGTTGCGGGAACTGATCGACACGCGCAACCAATTGCTGGAGCAGACATCCGAAAAATCAGCCCTGTTGCATGACCTCGAAAGCGTCTACAGCGAACTCAGCCAGAACCTCACCGAATGCCGTATCCAAGTTTCGAGCATCATGCAGCAACTCGACCATACGGCATCACAAGCCGAAGCGGTCCAGACACGTACCGACGAGTTAAACCGGACCATTCAGGGTAGAAGCCGGGGCGTGATGTCCTACGACGAGAGCATCGCACGCCTCACGCAAGAGATCGCGTCACTCGAAGCCAACCTCGACCCCATGCGCATGGCTGCGGAAGCCCTGCACCTGAAGATTGAAGAGGCGCGCCGCGAACGCGCCGCCCACCAGCGCGAACGGGAGAAGGCCGACACGACCCTCTCGGAACGCCGGCGTACGCTCGATGCCGCACGCGAGGACAAAGGCAAATCCGAAATCGAGATCACCGAATCGCGCATGCGGCGTCAGAACCAGCTCGACCATATCCACAACGAATACGGGCTTTCCCCCGACGAGTTGGTCGCACATCCCGATCCCGCGTGGGGAGATGACGGACAGCCACCGATCCCCATCATCGAGGAACGGGCAACAACACTTTCAGGGGACATTCAGGCACTCGGCCCTGTGAACCTCGTCGCCATCGAAGAGTACAAAGAGATCGAAGAGCGGTACACGTTCCTGAAGGCGCAGGAGGACGACCTGCTAAAGTCAAAGGAGCAGGTTCTCGATCTGATCAGCATGATCAACAAAAAATCGAGCGAGATGTTCCAATCAACGTTCGAACAGGCCAACGCGAATTTCGACAAGATGTTCACCAAACTTTTTAATGGCGGTCAAGCCAAGCTGGTCCTGTTGGAGAATTCGGAAGACCCGCTCGAGTGCGGGATCGACATCATCGCGCGGCCGCCCGGCAAGCGTCCGCAGTCGGTCACGCTTCTTTCCGGAGGCGAACGCACCATGACTGCGGTCAGTCTGCTGTTCGCGATCTTCATGATAAAACCTGCCCCGTTCTGCATGCTCGACGAGTTGGACGCCTCGCTGGATGACAGCAACATCGGACGGTTCGTACAGGCGCTCAAGGATTTCCTCATGCACTCTCAGTTCCTGATCATCACGCACAACCAGCACACCATCGCGGGCTCGGACATCGTCTACGGCGTGACGCAACAGGAGAAGGGCATCTCTAAAATCGTGTCGATGCGCCTCAAAGAAATCGGCGTGAACCCGCTTGCCGTCGACGCGCCCGAGGCCGCCCCTGCCGTGTCTGTGGACGAGGACACGCCCACCCGGCGCAGCCGTAAAAAGAAAACCGCCGCCGAAGCCGTTCCCGGAGACACGCCCCTTGCCGAATAATCAACGGCTGACGCACCCTATTCCTTTGTCGCGTCGTTCTCGCGGATTTCGACCCTGCGGATCTTGCCGCTGATCGTTTTTGGAAGTTCTGACACAAACTCGACAATCCGCGGATACTTGTACGGCGCGGTTATCTTTTTGACATGATTCTGCAACGCTATGGCCAGCGCATCGGAGGCCTCGTATGGTTTGGCCAGCACTACCGTGGCCTTGACCACCTGCCCGCGGTCTTCATCCGGCACGGCCGTCACCGCGCATTCCAGCACGGCTGGATGCTCCAGCAAAGCGCTCTCCACCTCGAACGGCCCTATGCGGTAGCCCGAACTCTTGATCACATCATCCGCACGCCCCACAAACCAGTAGTACCCGTCCTCGTCGCGCCACGCCATGTCGCCTGTATAGTACGTGTGGTCATGCCATACCGAACGAGTCAGTTCGGGATCGCGGTAGTACCCGTCGAACATACCGAGCGGCTTCATGGCTCCCGTCCGCACCACAAGCTGCCCCTCCTCGCCGACTTCGCAGGAGCGCCCTTTGTGATTGACCAGATCCAACTCGTAACCGGGTGCGGCACACCCCATCGAACCCGGCTTCGGCGTCATCCACGGAAAGGTTCCAGCCACGACCGTCAATTCCGTCTGCCCATATCCTTCGTAGAGTTTTAACCCCGTCCCCTCCAGAAACTTCTGGTACACCTCGGGATTAAGCGGTTCACCCGCCACCGTACAGTGTGTCAGCTTGGAAAAATCAAACGCTTTGAGATCCTCTTTGATGAAATACCTGTACATGGTCGGCGGCGCGCAGAACGTCGTCACCCCGTACTTGACGATCACTTCCAACACCGCCCGCGCGCAAAACCTCTCCATGTCATACGCCATCACCGCGCTGCCGCACATCCACTGCCCGTAAAGCTTGCCCCATGCGGCCTTGGCCCAGCCGGTTTCGGCGACCGTCAGGTGTAACCCGCCATCCACACAGCACTGCCAGTACTTTGCCGTGGTGACATGCCCAAAGGGATAGAAGAAATTGTGGCGCACCATTTTCGGCATTCCGGTCGTGCCGGAAGTGAAATAGAGCAGCATGATGTCGTCCGCGCCCGTATTCCGCGCGCAGTCGGCTTCGTCGAGCACATCCGGCGCACCGGCCATGAGCGCATCGAAATCAAGCCACGCCGTACCGTCCCCTCCGCCACTGATCAGTGCCCGCACCCCGACCGGCACTTCCTCCACCGCCTGATCCACCGCCCCGCGGATCGAAGGCTCGTTCACCGTGAGGATCATCTTCACGCCCGCAACCTTTACGCGGTACACAATGTCTTTCCTCATCAGCTGGTTCGTCGCCGGAATGGCGATCGCGCCGAGTTTACAAAGTCCCATCACCGCAGACCAGTACTCGTAACGCCGCCTAAGAATCAGCATCACCGCGTCGCCTCGACGAATACCCAGTGCCTTGAACACATTGGCCGCCCGGTTGCTCTCGCGGGAAATGTCCGCCATCGTGAAGACACGTTCCCCGCCGTGGTCATCGCACCACACCAGCGCGCGGCGGTTGGGGTCTTTTGCCGCAATCACATCCAGAACATCAAAAGCAAAATTGAATGTCTCGGGCAACTTCAAACGGAAATTCTTGTAAAAATCCCCATACGATTTAAACGTCGCCTGTTCCGGCCACCGGCATTCCATAATCGTCACCCTTTCCTTCTATGTGGCGATCACGGCCAGAAACGTCGCGGCCGACTGGCCTTCCGCCTGCATGCCGTGCGGTGTGGCGGCATCGAAATAAATACTGTCCCCCGGCGACAAGACCACAGAATTTTCACCCACCGTCAGCCGGAGCATGCCGGACAGGACGTAATTGAACTCCTGCCCCGGATGGGTGTTGAGGTGCAGCTCTTTCAGCGAGGGTTCGACCGTGACAATGAACGGCTCCATCACCTTGCCCGTGAAGGACGTGCCGAGCGCCTCGTAGTGATACACATGGCGGCGTTCGACCATTGGCCCCGTACCCCTGCGGGTCACATGGAAAACCTTGGCGTGCGTATCGCCGCCCGTGAGAATGGCGGTCACCTCCACTTTGTAAAACGCGGCCAAAACCACAAGATAACTCATCGGGACGTCCGTCGCGCCCGCTTCGTACCGGGTATAGGTCTCGACGGGAACCCCAGTCTCGGCCGCGACCGTCGCCCGCGTCAGATCCGACGCATCCCTCAGCCCTTTAATCCTTACAGCGATGTCATGTCTTTGGTTAACCATAATGAGTCCTCCGCTCTGCTTACAGCGGCAGATTCTTCTCCATCCACGCCTGCGCCTCATTTAGCAGCAGACGGTTCTTCTCCACCAGCGCGGGTTTCTTCCTGAAGCTTGCGTCCAGCGCTGCCAGCAAGTGCTCGTTCTTCAGCCCCGTCACCTCCAGTTTCATCAGCGCCGCCAACATCATGGTATTCGCGGCTTTTGGAACGCCCATTTTGATCGACAGGTCGATCGCCGGCATCGGAACCACACGCACCCCATCCGGCGCCTTTTCCTTCAACGGCACCGTCGCATCTACAATCACTGTTCCGCCCGGATGCACATCGCGCACGAACCGTTCGTAAGAGGGCTGGTTCATGCACACCAGCACATCGGGATGATCAACCGAAGGAGACCCGATGGGCTTCCCGGATATTACCACCGAGCACGCCGCCGAACCGCCGCGCTGTTCCGGCCCGTAGGAAGGGAACCAGGTGACGAACCGCTTCTCCAACCGCGCCGCTTCCGCCACGCAAATGCCGAGGCTTAAAATCCCCTGCCCACCAAATCCGGTAAATTTTAAACGCAGTTCGTGAGCTTTCTCATCGATCTCCGCCATCGGCGCCTGATGTTGTTCGGAGGCTTCAAAAAAAGCCTTCACCGTCGGCGTCACAGGCACAGGCGGGCGCGGTTCCGCCGTCGCGCTTCCATCCCTGACGCACCCCAAAGGATACTCCTTCTCCATTTCGTCGATACAAAAGGCCGCCGCTTTGAGCGGGTCGATGCCCAGATTGGTCGGGCACGGCGAGATGAACTCGACAAACGCGTAACCCTTGCCGTCGCGCTGAATCTCGAGTGCCTTGCGCACCGCGCGCTTAGCCTGCATGATACGCTTGGTGTCCGCCACCGAGACACGCTCGATGTAGACCGGAGCCTTGAGCTGGTTCAGAACCTCGCAGACGTGCAGCGGATAACCCGCCGTCAGCGGGTCGCGCCCAAACGGCGAGGTGGTAGTCTTCATGCCGGCCAGCGTGGTCGGCGCCATCTGCCCGCCGGTCATGCCGTAGATCGCGTTGTTGACGAAAAAGACCGCCATGTGCTCGCCGCGGCTCGCCGCCTGGAACGTGTTGTTGAAGCCGATCGCGCCGAGGTCGCCGTCGCCCTGATACGAGATGACCACCGCATCGCGCCGCGCCCGGTTGACCGCCGTGCCGATCGCCGGCGCGCGACCGTGCGCCGCACCCACGTTGCCGCAGTCCCAGTAATAATAGCCGAACACGGCACACCCGATCGGATTAACAATGACCGTGCGGTCCTGAATCCCCAGCTCCACCATCGCCTCGGTGATCAGCTTGTGAATGATCCCGTGCCCGCATCCCGCGCAATAATGGGTCGCGCACGTCTGCTTGCCGCTGCGGCTAAAGACGTCATACATCCCGACTGTTTTCTTCGCTGTCATGTCAGAACCCTATTTCTTCATCGCCGTGCGGGCGGCCTCGACCACATCATCTACTGTCATCACCATACCGCCCATACGGTTGCAGAGATCCACCGGCTGATACCGCCCGCCCTCTTTCGCGAGATGCAGCAGCACATCGTCATGAAATTGTCCGGCGCTCAGCTCGACCACCAGGGCTTTGCGCCCTTTAAGGGTTTCGCTCAGGGCGGCACCCGGGAACGGGCTCAGCGTGACGGGGCGGAAAACACCGGCCTTAACGCCCTCAGAGCGCAACGTCTCGGCCGCCGTCCGGGCGATACGGCTGCAAATGCCGTACGCCACCAGCACGAGTTCGGCATCCCCGCACAGATAGGTTTCGTGCTGCGCGTCCGCCGACATTTTCGCATATTTCGCCTGCAGGCGCAGGTTATGCGCCTCCTGCGCGGGCGCGTCCAGATAGATCGTGGTAATCAGGTTCTTGCGCGTTTCCGGTGTGGCGTGAACCGCCCACGACGTTGTGTCGGGTTTCGGCATCTCGTGCTCCGGCAACACCAGCGTCTCCATCATCTGCCCCTGAAGGCCGTCCGCCAACACGATCGCCGGCGTGAAATACTTGAACGACAGCTCGAACGCGCGGATGGTCAGATCGCACATCTCCTGCACACTGGCGGGAGCCAGCACCACGCAGCGGTAATTGCCGTGACCGCCGCCCTTGACCGCCTGGTTGTAGTCGCCCTGCTCTGGATAAACGTTGCCGAGTCCCGGCCCCGCACGCATGATGTTCACGATGACGCCCGGAAGGTTCGCGCCCGCCATGTAGGAGATCCCCTCCTGCATCAGACTCATGCCCGGCCCCGACGTCGCCGTCATTGCCAGACGCCCTGCCGCCGCCGCACCGTACACCATGCAGATCGAGGCGGTCTCGCACTCGGCCTGCAAAAACTCGCGCCCCACAGACGGGAACCATTTCGCCGCCCCGTGGGCGATCTCGCTGGCCGGTGTGATCGGATATCCGAAATAGACATCACACCCGGCATACAGCGCACCGATCACAACAGCCTCGTTGCCTTTCACAAACTTGGTCATGCTCGCTCCTCACCCTTCCCGAAACATGTGTCACCCTTATCGGGTTACGGTTTCTCAACCATGATCGCATACGGTTCGGGACAGTTGTAAAAACAGATCGCGCACCCGATACACCCCTCACCCGCATACTCTGCCGGTTTGACCCCGCGCCGGTTCAACCGGGTTGCCAGACGCAAACATTTCTTTGGACACGCACTCACGCAGCGCCCACAGCTTTTGCACTCGTCGGCATCAATCACCGGCCGGGGCAACAGAGGGGTTGTTTCTTGCTTCTCCTGATTGGACATTGCCATCTCCTCACCACACGAACACATGAAAATAATTAGTTTGCCACGTTTACCGGC
>JALHET010000249.1 GCA_022839525.1 Lentisphaerota bacterium | reverse complement strand
AGCGTATCCTCTTCCGTGTGTTCTGTGTGTTCCGTGGTTAACTACTCCTGCCTCCCCGGGGCTGATTTTGTCGCCTCGATGACCAACTCCGCCGGGTTCTGGTGGCAGCGCGCGTACGAGCAGAACCGCGACCTCATATCCGCCGTCTCAAATCATGTCAATCATGCTAATCCTGTCTTGATCTCTGCCTACGACTATGCCAACGACGCCGCCGGGCGGCGCGTCTCGCGCAACGGCGACAGCTTCACGTTCAACAGCCGCTCGGAAGTCATCGGCGCTGTCATCGGCACAAACGACTACGGCTATGCGTACGATGCCATCGGCAACCGCGTCTGGTCGGCGGAGAACACCCTGACCAACACCTATGCGGCGAATGGGCTAAACCAGTATTCCAATATTGTCTTACAGTCTTACAGCCTTCAGTCTTACAGCCTTTCTCCTTCCTACGATGCCGACGGCAACATGCGCTGGGACGGCAGGATGTGGCACACGTGGGATGCGGAAAATCGCTTGGTGCGCTCCGAGCCGGGCTTGGGCGGTGCCACCAATGGGTCTGTCAGGGTTGTCAACGACTACGACCACAGGCACCGCCGGATCCAAAAGCGCGTGGAGGTCCTGAGCGGGCGCGGCGCGGGCTATCCGCTCGACCCTTCGCAACCGGGCACATGGGACGCGGTTAAAACGCACACCTATTTTTACGATGATTGGAACCTTGCCGCCGAGGTGGTGGTTGACGCGCAGACCGGAACCACGAATGTGACCCGCTACCTCTGGGGCCCGGACTTGAGCGGCACCCTGCAAGGTGCGGGCGGTGTCGGTGGCCTCCTTGCTGTTACCACCGCTGATCTTGACCAGCCTGACAGTCTGACAACCTATTATCCTTGTTATGATGCCAACGGCAATATAACTGAATATGTGGACGCGGCGGGCAACATCCGTGCCCATTACGAATATTCTCCATTCGGTGAGATAGTCGTCCAGTCCGGCGACCTCGCCGACACCTTCACACACCGTTTCAGCACCAAGCCGTTCGATGCCGAAACCAGCCTCGTGATGTACCAGCTCCGGCCATACGCATCCGGTCTCGGGCGTTTCCTCTCTAGGGACCCGGTGCAAGAGGAGGGCGGAATCAACCTATACGGAATTTGCGCCAATAACGGTGTTAACAAAGCTGATCCCTTCGGCCTCTTGTCCTGGGATGATCTTGTCGGGACGTACAACAAAGCAAGGGCTGCGCTTAAGACCGCCGAGCAATGCATGAAGACGGTACGAGACGCTTTCAAGCGTCGGGATCAAAGATATGGTGATAAGTTGAACCACTGTCTTTCATCCTGCGAAATCTCGATAGATTGTGGCCAGAATATTGCGGACGCCCTTGGTACGCTAAAAGAAGCAAGGGATTTGTTTGCCGGTTGGCTTGAGTGGGGCTTGGCGTGGGTCATTCCAAAATCATGGGAAGAATGGGTCAGCGACCATATTCAAGGCGGCAGTTTTCAGGATTCCGTTGATGATTTTGTCGCCAATTTTACGGGGTTCGGTTGCAAGGACAATCCCGCTGGTTGCGAGTGTTGTTGTAGGAAGAAATACGAATGATATTACTGGAGACTCTGTCCTCATGAAACTGTTTGGTCTAGTTATGTGTTACATCTTTCTGCTCTGTGGTGCGTTTCTGGCATTTGATGCCTTTATTCCAAAATCTAAACCTACTCCTTTTTTCTCTACCCTGACCGAGTTCGCAGTAGGTGTTATCATTTTGGGCCTTGCCTACTTTTGTATTCGAAAGATCCGGATTCGGGAGTGATGGATGTCAAAAAACAACTCGGTAAGCATTGACCGAATTCCGTTGGCTATTTTGACAACCTTGCGCTCCGCATCTGTACACGAAAAGTGCGTAACCCACAGAGGGGACGTATCTTGAAAAATGGACAGCGACATTTAGCAACGCCGTGACCAACGAAACCACATACGGAAATCTTACGGCTGTCGCCGCGACCGCCTACGACGGCTTCGGCCGCGCCGTCTCCCGCACCGTGACGAACGCCGCCGGGACGGTCTCGACAACCGCGATTGTTTACGACACCCTTGGTAACGCCGTGACCAACGAAACCGCATACGGGAACCTTACGGCTGTCACCGCGACCGGCTATGACAGCCAGGGCCGCGCCGTGTCCCGGACAGACGCGCTCGGCAACACCGTCTTCACGGCTTACAGCAGTCTCGGCCAGATTCTCGGCCAGTCCGGCGCGACCTACCCTGTCGCCTACGAATACGACACAGCCGGGCGCATGACCGCTATTTCAACCACCCGCGACGGCGAAACGCGGGACACCACCCTCTGGCTCTACGACCATGCCACGGGACTGCTCACAAACAAGGTATATGCGGATAACAGCCGCGTCTCTTACAGCCACACCCCTGACGGCAAACCGCTCCGCACGACATGGGCGCGCGGGGCGTGGAAAGAGAACGCCTATGACGCGTTGGGGCAGTTGGCAAGTGTCAGCTATAACGGCAACACGCCGGATGTTTATCACGCCTATGACGTTTTCGGCCACACCGTGGCCTCGTCCAACTCCTTCGCGCAATACGAGTACGCGAACAGCCTCTCCGGCATCGCCACCAACGAGACGGCTGTGATCGGAGATACAGTATTCGCGCTGGACAGAACTCTTGACGGGCGCAACAGGGTTGAGAATACGCGTGTGACTGTCGGGGGTGAAAAGCTTGGCGAGACGGTTTTCGCCCGCGACGCGGAGGGGCGCGTTTCCCTCGTGGCCGTCACGAACGCGGCTGATGTCGGGAGCCGGACTTTCTACGGCTATGCATCAGGGCGTTCTTCGGGCTGGGAAACGCCGCTGGTGAATGGTGGAACGCTCAGGCGCGTTATCCTGCGTGATCCTTTCCGCCCCGGCCTTGTCACAGGTGTCAGCAACACGGTGGACGGTGCGACCGTTTCGACGTTCGGCTACGGCCATGACCTTGCGGGCAAACGCACTGGGCAGGAAGAGTGCGACGGTTATGCCACAGTCACGAACGTATTCCTTTACAACACGCCGGGCGAGGTCACGAACGCGGTTCTAGGGGCTGACAATCACGCCTACGGCTACGACGGCATAGGCAACAGGGTTTTCTCGGCGCTGGACGCCGTCACAAACACCTACACCGCAAACAGCCTTAACCAATACATCGCCGTCACGCCTTCCATTGCCGTGGCGTATGACGCGGACGGCAACATGACGCGCCTCGGAGTCTGGTATCACACGTGGGACGCGGAGAACCGCCTGCGGACGGTGACGCCCGTCAATCCGACCAACGGCGCGGAGCGCGTCGTGAACGGTTACGACCACCGCAACCGCCGGGTGCTCAAGCGCGTTGAAATCCTGACAGGGGCCGAACCTGTCCTGCCGCCGTCGCCTCCGGGAAATCCCGGCGAATGGGTGGAAATCCGCTCGACGGCTTTCATGTGGGACAATGACCGCATCGCCGCCGAAATCACTTCATATACAAACGGCGTCGCGACGACCAACGCCTATTTCTGGGGAGCGGACATGTCCGG
>JALHET010000248.1 GCA_022839525.1 Lentisphaerota bacterium | reverse complement strand
GCCTCCTCGATCAAATAGTCCGCATCCGAGCCCGCCACAACCGCCTTCGCCTGCATATCCAATTTCTTGGCCTGATCCTTGTTTGCGATCAGGTTCCGGTATCCGTCCTTCTGGCCGACGTTCTCCTCCCACCCGCCACTGGCCATGGTCATACGGGCTTCGGCATCTTTCAAGAGCTTAAAGATGGTTTGATCAGTCGGCCGGTAGGCGTTGAGTTTAACATAGGCGTCACGCGCCTTGTCGTAATCGCCTACCGCCATATAATAATCGGCCACCCGCCTCAGGAGCGTCATGTCGTCCGGGTTGTTCTCATACGCCGCCTCAACGGTGAAAAGCGCGGCATCCTGATGTCCGGCGGCCTCGGCCGCCTCGACGGTCATTTCAACGTTTTGGGAATGGAGCGGATTCAACGAGAGCACTTTCTCGCACTCGAGCAAAGCCGCTTCGTATTTGCCCGTTTTCATCAACCCCGCGATCTTCATCCGTATGAATAGGGCATTGAGCTCTTGGAGCCGTGCGGCAAGGCTACTCTTTTTCGTCTTGCGGAACCTCGCGATCTGCGCCGCCCGCAAAAACTTCCGGGCGCGGGAAAAACCCGGCGAGAATGTCACACATTGCATCAGGAGATCGATCGCGATATCAAAATTGCCGCGTTCAAATGCCGCGACCCCCTTATTGTAGAGATTTTGAGCCTGCTGGGCCATCTGGTCTGTCTTTTCAACTGCCATGATTATTCCACCTCAACGGCGTTTCTCACCTTTTAAAACCGTGGATAAAGTATATCTTCACATCCCCTAAGGGTCAAGACAACACCTACCGGAACTTTTCCTACGCATTGCCTCACAATTCATGAGACCGAAACCAAAAGGTTTGGGGGGATGGCGACTTTCAGGTTGCCTCAAATGAAACGACACAGTGGACGTGGCTCAAATCCGTGTGGAACAAGGGTGTACGCCGGGGTCTGCGGCGCGATCTCGGGGTTCATCCTGAAGGCACCCTTCGACACGAGGATGCTCGACTCCGACAACGGGGGCGAGTGCGTCAACGGGCACATCAAACGGCACTTCTCGCGGTTCCTGCCCTCCGTCGTGCGGACACGATCCCACACAGTTACCGAAAGAACGACAACGCCCACGTGAAGCAGAAAAACGGCGCCCAGATCCGGGCGCTGTACGGGTACGGGCGGATCGGCGACGGGTCGTTGATCCCGCTGATGAACAGGATCAACATGGCGCAGGGGCTACTCAAGAAGCTGTTCACACCGACAATGCGCCTGCTGTCGAAGGAACGTGTCGGATCAGGTGCGTGAAGGGTACGAAAAGGAACCCAAGACGCCCACGCAGCGTGTGTAACCTGTAACGTGTAGGATGTTCCTTGCCCCGCTGGCAAGCATGCCCCGTCTCTGCTAAACTGGCCCCATGAGAAACAATGTCTATTTTGTGCGCTGCGGCGATTACGGCCCTTCCCTGCCCCTCGCGCTGGACCGTCTTTTCGCGCTAACCGGATGGCTCGACCACGCCGCTCTCGACGGCAAAAAGGTGTTGCTTAAACCCAACCTGCTCACCGACCGGGAACCCGGACAAGCGGTCACCACCCACCCCGAACTGATCCGGCACCTGCTCCGCAAACTCAAGCCCACCGGCGCACGGCTCGAGGTCGGCGACAGTCCCGCCAGCACCGCCAACCTCCACGCCGTGTGGCAGGCCACGGGCCTGGCCGCCGTCTGCGCCGAGGAAGGCGTGCCGCTCGTTTCGTTTGAGCAGGCCGGCGTGCGGGCCTTTGAACGCGGCGGCTTCGCCTTCTCCGTGGCGCGCCCCGTATTGGAGGCCGACCTGGTCATCAGCCTGCCCAAGGTAAAAAGCCATTCCCTCACGCTCCTGACCGCCGCCGTCAAAAACCTTTACGGAGCTATCCCCGGTTACTCCAAAACCGCGCTGCACCGCCTCCACCCCAACCCGGACACCTTCGGGCGCCTTATCAAAACCCTTTGGCAGGTGATCCCGCCGTCGTGGACCATCGCGGACGGGATCATCGGCATGGAGGGACAGGGACCCGCCAACGGCCGGCCGGTCCAGCTCGGTTTTCTCGCGGCGTCCCTCGACCCGTTTACGCTCGACCGCGCGCTTTGCGGCGTGCTGCACATCGACGCGCGCCGTGTGCCCTACCTCGCCGCGCAGGACGCCGCAGAGCAGGCTACCCCCCGCATCGTGGGCGACCCCGTCGAAGTCGCGTCGTTCGAGACCCCTGCGGGCGCCCACCTGCTCAAACTGGTTCCCGGGTGGCTCGTGCGCCGCGCCGACAGCATCGTCTGGGTACGCCCCGCCTTTTCAGCCCAAGCCTGCGTCCGTTGCGGTAAATGCGTGCAAGCCTGCCCGGTTCACGCCCTCACGCTCATTCCCGGGAAAGGCTGTCCGTCGTTGGACCGCGCGCGCTGCATCAGTTGCAGTTGTTGCCATGAGGTCTGCCCCGCCGCCGCTATCCGCATGACCCAATCCCGCCTTCTCCGGCTGTTGCACGTATTCAAAGGCCTCGGCTGAACGTCTCGCCCCCCTTCGTCCACTTGCGGACATCGCCATCCGAACCGCCCAGATCGCGCGCCCCTGAGGTCGGAACATTGGTTTAAGTAATTTTGCAGCCGGGGTTCAACAGCCGGCAGGGACGGCTGCACCTTTTCCGGAACCGCTCTAGCAGGTGCCTTTTATTAAGCCGCGCTACCGCACAAAGCCTGCTTCAGCAGTTCGCATACGGCCTATCCTGCGGATAAACCCCAAAGATTAAAACTTTGCAGTCAACAAAATGTGCGCTTGATTATAGCCGTCAGAGCGAATAACATAACCTTACCATCTTGGGACTGCCCACCATCGCGAAGTAGGCTCAATAACACTGTTAGGCAAAGGAAGAGAAGATATGAACCACATTCTCGCTGCGCCGGTTGTCGCGTGTCTGTGGTCAAGTACGCTCATGGCCGAAACACTCACGCCTCAAGAAACAGTGCACACAGATTTGCAAAACCAGCAAATCCACGGTACGGCGTACCGCCGCCCGTGATTTGCGACGTTCGGCAGGAGGCAGACATGAAAGAATACTGGCGAGAGGACGATTGTCCATCATTTGACCTGCAGTCTTTCCCGCAGATCATTCGCGCTGTGGGTGCCATCCTTGGCATCATCGCGATCACAATAGGTGTGGTGTATGCCACGCGCATGTTCGGCCTGGTCTTCGCCGTGCTGAAAAATCCCGATGGTTTTCAGGCACACCTTGACAAGTGGGTTGAAACAGTTGGTGGACAGCAACTGGATGTCGTCATTGATGGTACCGCGTATCACGGCGCGCGAATCCTCGCCATCATGGTTCTCGGGGGCGGAGCCACCATTCTGACGTGGATCTCGATGGGGCTTATCCGGGCAGGAGCACAGACCGTGTCATGGACACTGAGCGATCACGATGCCGTCAAGAGGATGCCCGTGCACGCATGTGACCCAGACGGAAAAGCGGAGCCGAACAAGCCGAGTGGAGGCGACGGCAAATAGCCGCGCCTCACTTGCGTACGTGCGTAATAT
>JALHET010000247.1 GCA_022839525.1 Lentisphaerota bacterium | reverse complement strand
AGCATGCTGAACATATCAGTACTGTAAGTCATTGCGTGTTTTTGGTCAAATGGGGTAAAATACAGGTATGTGCTGGAAATGCGGTAAAGCGATAACCGATACGCCTCCTTTTTCGCGCGACGCCGTCTGTGTGTCTTGCGATGCCGATATCCGGTCGTGCATGAACTGCCGGTTTTATGCTCCCGGTTCCTGGCACGACTGCGCCGAACGGGTCGAGGACGCTGTTCGCCAGAAAGATCGCGCGAATTTTTGCGACCTGTTTCAACTTAATCCCGCGTACAAGAGCGATCACGCACCGCGCGGAGGTGCTGGCAGTCCGGACCGTACTGGTTCGCAAAACGATACCCGGACAGCCTTCGATCAGCTGTTCAAATCCTGAATATCCGGAGATGCTGAATTTCATGAGCAACACCAGTACTAGTGGTTATCAGTACGCCTTCCTTGATTCCGGATCGGGAGGGCTGCCGTACCTCGCCCAGCTTCGCTCACATGCGCCGCTCGCTTCCTGCGTCTACCTTGCCGATACCCGTCATTTCCCCTACGGCGAAAAAACCCGCGACGAGGTTATCTTGTTCGCCTCCGATGCCGTGCGCACCCTCCTTGAGCATTTTAATCCCGAATGCGTCATTGTTGCCTGCAACACCATCTCGGTCGCGGCGCTCGATTCCCTCAGGCAATCGTTCGACATTCCGTTTGTCGGGACGGTTCCCGCGATCAAGCTTGCCGCCGCATCCTCGAAAAACCGGAAAATCGGTCTTCTGGCAACCGAACGGACCGTGTGCGATCCGTACACCGACGATCTGATCGCAAAACATGCGCCGGATTGCGACATAACCCGGATCGGAGATTCGACGCTGATTTCCCGCATCGAGCGGGAACTGGTTACTGCAACGCGCCAGGAGCGCCTCGAGGCGGTCATGCCGTCTGTGGAACGGTTTCGCAAGGCGGGTGTGGACACCATTGTCCTTGCCTGCACTCATTTTCTGCATGTAACCGACGAGATCCGCGAGGCGGCCGGCGACGGCATTGCAATAATCGATTCTCGCGAAGGGGTGGTACAACAGGCAATGCGCCTTGTCCCTCCACGGGAAAACGACCATGCCGGATCGATGTGCTATGTAACCGGCGGACTGTCCGATGAAGGCATGGAACGCTTCCGCACCTATGCCTCCCTGTTCGATAGTGCCTGGGGAGGCGTTTTGTGATCCGCGGTACCGTACTCGGCGGGACCAACAACCAGTTCGAGGTCGAACGTGCGGACGGCACTGTCCTTTTGTGCTCGATCAAGGGGAAAATTCTCCGGGAATCAGAAGGATACTACAATCCGCTTGCTCCCGGCGATCTGGTTGAAATCGCACCGGACGAACACGACAGCGCCCGGGGGCAAATCCTTTCTCTGGTGCCCCGCAAAAACCATTTTGTGCGCTGGAACCAAAAAGGAAAAGCACCGCAGCTGCTTGCGTCGAATCTTGATCTTCTGGTAATAGTGTCGACACCGGCCGAACCGCCGTTTCGCCCCCGCTTCGTGGACCGGGCTCTCATCCAGTCAGAGGCAGAGCATATCGAGCCGCTTATCTTGATGAACAAGTGCGACCTGGAATTCGATGCGGATACGGAAGAACGGCTGGCGGACTGGGAGCGGCTTGGCTACACGGTGCTGCGGGCGTCGGCAAAAACAGGCGAAGGTCTGGACGCCCTTGTACGCCGTCTTTCCGGCAAGCTTTCGGCCTTTGTCGGACAGTCCGGTGTCGGCAAGTCGAGCCTTCTGAATGCCCTCGACAGCGGGCTTTCCCTGAGAACTTCCGGACTTTCGGAAAAGTACTGCCGGGGAACGCACACGACAACCCGCGGCATGTTGTACCACCTGCCGTTCGGCTCCGTGCCTGCGGCGGCCGCCGCGCCAGAATCCGGCGCGCCAGAATCCGGCGCATCTGATGCCGTCGCGCCAGGAGCCGGCCTTCCCGACGCATCGATTATCGACACGCCCGGAGTCCGGCGCTTTGTGCTCCACGACATTCCGGCCAAAGACCTTGCCTTGTATTTTCGCGAGATGGAACCCCTGGTGGGCACCTGCTCCTGGGGACTTTCCTGCTCGCATGAACACGAACCCGGCTGCAAGATACTGGAAGCGGTATACGCCGGGGTGATCCACGAACAGCGGTATGAGAGCTGGCAGCGAATCCGGGAAGAAATCGAAACCGGCAGCTGGGCGGATTGAATCAGGAACACACGTACCGACATGAACGAACGAACCCTTGAAATTCTCGAATACTTCCGCGTACGGGAAACCATAGCGGGCTACTGCATGAGCGAGGAGGGCAAAGCCGCCCTTCTTCTGCGCGTTCCCGCAACCGATCCGGACGCCGTCATAGCTGCCAAAAAACTGTCGCGCGCCTGGGCTGCCGCACTGATTTCCGAATCTCCGCCTGACTTCCGCGCCTGGCAGCCGGCCGGACATTTTTTGTCGCGCCTGAAGGTGGAAGGCGCCTCGCTCGTGCTTGACGAGTTCTATGCCCTTGCACAGCTTTCCGATTCGGTCGGACGCATGCGTGCCTGGGCGGGGAACCGGTCCCGTTCCGTCGCATCGGGAAAACGCGACTCCCTCTCGTCTGCCGAACCGAACTCTGCAACTGAACCGAATTCTGCGGACTGGCCTCTTGTTTCCCGCGCGCTCTCGCTCCCCGATCTGTCGATCCCCCATGCCGAGATTTCGCGCATCGTCGATACATCGGGCGAACTGCGCGATCTTCCGGAACTGAAGGAAATAAAGGCCGGAATCAAAAGCATCAGGAATGATATCGAACGTCTTGTCAGCCGTTATTTGAGCGACGACACGTACAAAAACATGCTCCAATCTACTCTCCCGACGATCCGGGACGGGCGTCAGGTTATCTCCGTTCGCGCCAATTTCCGCGGCCGCATCCGGGGCATTGTCCACGAAGTTTCGCAGTCCGGGCAGACAATGTACCTCGAGCCTGAAGACGTGGTGGACCGGAACAACGACCTCGTCGCAGAAGAGCACCGGCTGTCCCGCGAAGTCGCCCGTATTCTCCGCGAGCTTACCGCGAAACTTTCACCGTTTTATGAAGACTTTTCCACCGCGCTCGATCTGATGGTTTCGCTCGACTGCGCAGGCGCAGGCGCCCGGTGGGGAGCGGCCCACCGCTGCGTGTTCGCCGAGGACCGCGACCCGGTGCGGGATGCAGACCGGAGCGCGCTGGAGCTTCGCCAGGCGCGCCACCCCCTGCTCGGCTCCAAAGCGGTGCCGATCGATCTTGTGCTGACACCCTCGGGCCGCATGGTGATTATCACCGGACCGAACACCGGCGGTAAAACCGTCAGCCTCAAAACCGTGGCGCTGTTCGCCCTTCTGAACCAGTCAGGCTGGCCCGTGCCTGCAACCGAACCGACGGTGTTCCCCGTTTTCGACTCCATCGGCTGCGACATCGGCGACGAGCAGTCGCTCGACCAGTCTCTTTCGACTTTTTCGGGCCACATGAAGAACATCGCGCACATTCTTGATTCGGCAACCGAACGGAGCCTGGTGCTTCTGGACGAACT
>JALHET010000246.1 GCA_022839525.1 Lentisphaerota bacterium | reverse complement strand
CCCCCCTCCTCATGTCCGATATAGCCGGGGGGTGAACCGACCAGGCGTGAGACAGTGAATTTTTCCATATACTCCGACATGTCAATTTGGATGAGCGCCTGATTGTCACCAAATATTTTTTCCGCGAGGACTTTGGCTAAGAGCGTCTTGCCCACACCCGTGGGACCAAGGAAAATGAACGACCCGATCGGACGCTTGGGATCCTTAAGATCCGCCCTAGAACGCCGCAGCGCGCGTGACATGGCCTGAATCGCCGGTGTCTGGCCTATCACCGCTTGCTGCAATTCCTGTTCGATATTCAGCATCCGGGTCAGTTCAGTCTGGCTCATCCGTTTTATCGGCACACCCGTAATCAGCGCCACCGTCTCAGTCACGTCATCTACGGTCACGGGCAACGCCTTTTCCGCATATTCTGCTTTCCACGTCGAAACGGTCGTGTCGAGTTCCTGTTTCGCCCTACGCTCCTCGTCTCGCAGCGCCGCCGCCTCCTCGAAATGCTGGTCATGGATCGCGATCTCTTTTTTCTTTCCAAGTTCACGGATGCGCTGCTCATAGTCACGCACGTCCGGTGGACGTACCGCCACCCGCATCCGTACCCGTGCCCCTGACTCGTCAATCGCGTCAATCGCCTTGTCCGGCAACTGCCGTCCGGGCTGATACCGGGCGGTCAGCTTTGCCGCCGCCTCGAGTGCCTCAGGGGCGTACTCCACATTGTGGTGCGTCTCGTACCGCGGCGCAATACCTTTGAGAATCGCGACCGTTTCCTCGACCGTCGGCTCGTCCACACGCACTGTCTGAAAACGCCGCTCGAGCGCCCCGTCCTTCTCGATGTGCAAACGGTATTCCGTCAGCGTGGTCGCGCCGATGCATTGCAGTTCACCCCGCGCCAAGGCAGGCTTGATAATGTTCGCCGCATCCATTGCGCCTTCCGCGCCGCCCGCTCCTACGATGGTATGCAGCTCGTCGAGAAACAGGATGATGTTTTTTTCGCGCCTGATCTCGTCAACCACCGCTTTAATCCGTTCCTCAAACTGACCTCGGTATTTGGTGCCCGCCACCAGCAGCGCCATATCCAGTGCGATCACACGCTTGCCGCGCATGCGTTCGGGCACTTCGCCCATGACGATCGCCTGCGCCAAACCCTCGACCACCGCCGTCTTGCCTACCCCTGCCTCACCCAGCAACGCCGCATTGTTTTTCGAGCGCCGGCACAAGATTTGAATCACGCGCTGCAACTCGTTTTTGCGCCCCACCACAGGGTCTAACTCGCCCTTTTTTGCAAGTTCCGTCAAATCGCGCCCGAAGGCATTGAGCGCAGGCGTTTTGGGACGATCTTTCCCCATCCCGCTTTTTTTGATGCCCTCGCCCGGCAACTGCGCAGACGGACCGCCATGTTGTTCCTCCTGCCGCGCCTCACCCGGCATTCCATCACCCGACAGCTCGTCACCCGCCCCCTCGTCTTCTTCCATTCCATCGAGACAACGCCGGATGCCGTCCACCACCTCGTCCAACCGCACATTCAGCGATTGCAAAACCTGGGCAGCCACCCCTTCCCCTTCGCGCAGTAACGCCAGTAGCAGATGCTCCGTGCCAGCCAATTCCTGCCGCGCAGCATGTGCCTCTGCAACTGCCAGTTGCAAAACCTTTTTTGTGCGCGGTGTGTACGGAAGTTCCCCTTTGGTTTTGATTTCACCGCCGAGACCGACCATACGTTCCACGGCAATGCGCACATCGTCAAGCGCTATCCCCAAATCTTCGAGCACCTCAACCGCCACACCTTCGCCGAGTGCAACCAACCCCAGCAAAAGGTGTTCGGTGCCAATATACGGGTGATTAAAACGATCCGCCTCGCGGGCGGCCAACTGAATCGCACGTTGCGCGCGTGCAGTGAAATTTCCAAATCCGTTCATCGTCTTTGCCTCATACTATCTGAGCATTCCCCATGAGGTCGGTTCCCCCCCATCCGGGTGTTTCAAAAAACGCTAGCCTTTCAGCTTCACATGTGCCAACTTGTGACTCAAAAATCGGGCGCGAAACTCGTCGCGCTCTTCGGATATCAGGGACGTTTCCATTCCCTTTTGCATGTGCCCAGGCTGCATCAACAACATGAGCTTGTCGACATCCAGTACCTTCAGCCGTGTAAAGAATCCCAACGCTACGCCTAACCGCATCGCCGACAGGAATTCCAACGCCTCCACCGTCGACAGCAACCGTGCGTTTTGCAGCACACTCAACGACCGTGCCAAGCAGTCCATCAGCACAAGCGGCGTCTCTTGAATCAAGCGTACACGGGCATTGTGTTCCTGTCGCACCACCTCACCGCTAATACGCGCCACACGCTGAACCGTCGATTCTTCGCTTACGCCCAGCGTATCCATATTTGAAATCTGATAGATTTGTCCTGCCGCTTCGGAACCCTCGCCGCCGATCCCGCGCACCAGAAGCCGCATCCGCTCCAAACCGCGTACGACCGCTTCAATCTCACCGAGCAGACGCAACCCTAACAAGTGAACCATGGCGCTTGCACGCAACCCGGTACCCACGTTGCTGGGACACGCGGTCAGATATCCAAAACGAGGCGACCACGCATAGTCGAGCCTCCGCTCCAAGAGTGTGTCAAGCTGATCAGCGCGCTGCCATGCCGTCTGCAGATCGAGCCCGTTGGAGAACCCTTGAATCCGCAAGTGGTCTTCTTCATTGACCATAATACAGACCGGGCTTTTCTCCAAATAGGCGATACCGCCGCCTGCCGCACGTTCCAACAAGTCTTTGCTGATCAGATGCGCTTCGCGTAACATTTCGAGGTGCTGCGCGTCAAACGAGGCCACCGGTTCCAAAATCAACCCGGTCTTCTCCGCTTCCAACGCGGCACGCACCTTGCCGAACACACGTTCACGGTCACATCCGGTCGCCCAATCCGGAAACCGTTCGTCAACCAGATTTCGCGCAAGCCGTACACGGCAACTCATCGCGATGTCGCTCGCCGACACATTCCTTGTTTTTCCCTCAGGGGCCTCCACACCGGAAGTCATCCTCATGGTTCCTGCCTCCCCTTCGCCGCCCCGTCTCCCCCCAGCTTACGGAGCCGGTCACGCAAGATGATGGCCTCTTCGTACCGCTGCCCCTTCACCGCCTCATCGAGCGCACTCAAAAGTTGCTGCCGCTGCCATGCTGATTTCGCTTTCTCAGGCGTCTTGCCCGTATGCTGTGTGGCACGATGCAAATCGGAAATGGCAGCTTCCAGATCCTTTGAAAAAGCCTCGTAACAGGCCGGGCATCCTAGCCGCGAGCGTTTGCGATATTCCTCCCTTGAAATTCCGCACCTTGGACAAGCAGTCTCCCCGCGGCGCACCGGTCTACCCACAATCTCGAAAGCGGCATCAAGAATGATCCCCATCAGCGGTACAGCCGAAATCCTGTCCTCACCGCTGACAGGCGGGAGCGGTGGATGCGGCGCATCGCGGCGGGATTCCCTCCGGGCACATTCTCGGCACACGAACAGTTCACGTACCAGAAAAACGCTGCAGCCGCAAACCACCGTTCCCGTTTCTACACGCGCAAATAAAAATTGGCAAATCGCTGTTTCTAACCCCGCGAGATTCGTGTATGCTAAGTGCCGAAAGGAGTTAAATCATGCTCAAAGCAGGTATTCTCAATCCCGCGGTGAATAGTCTTTTGAGCCGTGTGCGCCACACCAACACCCTTGTGATCGCCGACCGCGGTTTCCCCTTCTGGCCCATGGTTGAAACGGTCGATCTCGCGTTGGTGGACAACATTCCAACCGTCCTAGACGTATTATGCGCCATCCGGCCCAATTTCGTCATCGGGCGAGTTTCCATGGCAGAAGAGTTTTTCAAGCACAACACCGCCGAAACTCAGAACCGGTTCCGTGCCGCATTGGATGGGCTGGCGCTTGACATCGAACCCCATGTCACCTTCAAAAAACGTGTTCCGAACGCGACCGGACTCATCCGCTCGGGCGACACCACTCAGTACGCCAACATGATCATCGAATCCGCATAGGTTAGCTTCCCGTCAGGAATCCCCCTGCCGGTACTCGGCCTCTGATCAGGTCATCCACGGCGGCCGGGAAAACCGTTTTTTAGGCTTGCCGCCTTTGAAACCGCTTTTCGTCCTGTTGCCTTCGTTACGATGCCCCTGTCCGGTATGCGGCTTACCGCTTCTGGGTTTGTGCATGTCGGCAGGCGGATGGGAGAAATGTTTCGGAGAGTCGGCATGCGCAGCCTTAACTTGGGGCGGACGTTCTTGTCCCAGGGTCTGGCCGTGACGCGATGGCAACGGATGTTCAGGGCGACCGGTTGTTTTGGCGTTCCGAATACGGA
>JALHET010000245.1 GCA_022839525.1 Lentisphaerota bacterium | reverse complement strand
ATCGTTACATGGGGGACCGCGTGCGTTCGGATATTGACGATTTCCCAAGTTGTAACCTTTTCGTGCGCTCCGATGTCCTCAAAGCGATTAACGGATACCGGACTGATTTTTGGCCTGGTGAAGACACCATCCTGTGTTCTGATATCGTGCTCGGACAGAAAAAACGCATCGTCTATGACCCTTGGGTCCAAGTCTACCATCACCGGCGTCCGCTGTATGGACCGCACCTCAGGCAGATTGGCAGATACGCGCTCCACCGGGGTTATTTTGCGAAACGTTTTCCCGCGACCTCGCTGCGTCTGAGTTACCTTATTCCCTCCCTCTTTGTCATAGGCCTCATCGCGGGCGCTGTGCTTGCCGGCTTTTACCCTAAGTTTCGTATCGTTTATTTCTCTGGACTCGCCCTCTATGGCCTTTTGACCTTGCTTTCTACCATTTCACTTAATTTTGCGCTGTGGCTGACCACTTGGCTCGGTGTTATGGCCACCCACATCACTTATGGTGTCCGGTTCATCATGGGACTCCTCATGCGGCGGATGCCGTGTGAAGTTGCCGCCTTTGACCATCCCGCAGAAAAGAAGGTACCCGTTTCAGGAAAATAATCAGATGTCCGGCATAGGGCTAATCGTTGTTTTCGCGATGGCTATAACCATCATGCTTCTGGCGATTTCAAAGTTCAAGACACATCCTTTTCCGGCCCTCATGGGGAGTATAGCGGAGTCAGGCTCCAGGTAATGGGGGTGTCGCGGAACTACCGTACAACGAGCACCCCGTATCTGCGGCCAGATAGTTTCCAGTGGCGGCATAAGCCCTCGCGCGGCAACCGCCACAGCCGTACCGGAACGCACACATCCCGCATGTCCCCCCGTAACGGTCAGGGTCGGCCAGGTCGCAAAAAACCTGTGACTCCTCATACACCTTCTTGAAATCAAACCTTGCCGCGCGGAGATCCCCGCTGGGCACGTCAAGAAAGCCACACGGCTGCAACACGCCTGTGTGCGAAATGAAGACGAAGCCGCGTCCCCCCATACACCCTGCAGGCGGCTGCCCGGGTCTACCTCGCGCATGCCAGATCCGCACGGCTTGCGGGGCACAGGTCTCACGCACATGGATCGGCCCTTGTCCATCCATTTCGAACGCCCACCGGATCACAGTCTCGGCCGCTTCCGGTGTCAACGCGAGATCGCGTAACTCCGACCCACGCCCCACGGGAACCAGAAAGAAAAGATCGAGCGTGCGGGCACCGCTCGCAATCGCCGCATCGCGGATCGCGGGCAACTCGGCACAGTTCACCTGCGAGACGGTCGTGTTGACCTGAAACGGCATGCCGATCTCCGCCGCCACTGCCATCGCGCGCCGCACGTTGTCGAACGCCCCCGGAACGCCGCGGAACGCATCGTGCGTCGACGCCGTTGCGCCATCAAGACTGAAGCTGCATGCGGTCACCCCAGCTTCTTTGAGTGCCAACAACGCATCGCGCGTCACCAAAGTGCCGCAGGGCGCCATCACCGAACTCAGGCCGCGTCTGGATGCGCCGCGCACCAATTCGAGAATGTCTGGACGGTACATCGGCTCGCCACCTGTCCAGATGATCATGGGCTTTCCAAAGCCCGCCAGCGCATCCAAAACGCGCAGGCACTCGAGTGTGGACAGTTCGCCTTCATACGCTCGGTTTTTCGCCCCGGCACGGCAATGACGGCACGACAATGGGCAGCGCCGCGTCACCTCCCAAGCGATCACACGCGGCCCGCTCCGCCTCTCATCATGACCATTGGCATGCGCGGTCATGCGTTCCCCTGCGCGATCTCGGCATCTGTCAGATAACAGGCAGGATCCACTCCCCACACGTTTCCCGTGGCGGCCTCGGCACGTGCCCGAAAATTGCCGCCGCACACATCGAGAAAACGGCATGTGGCACACCGCCCCGTAACATGTTTTTTCTTTTCCCTCAGAAGTGCCAACAGGCTACCCGGTTCAGGATTTCCCCAGATTTCGCTGAACGTCTTGTCCCGCACATTCCCGACCGGCTTGTTGCGCCAGAACTGATCCGGATAGACCGTGCCATCCCAGTTGATACACGCCAGACCATGACCGGTACTGTTCCCGCCATTCATGCGCAACAGGGACATCACGTTTCCAGCCCGGGGATTTCCCTCCCGCACCATGCGGAGGTAGAGATAAGGCCCGTCGGAATGATTGTCGACGGTCAACACCTCCACCGGAAATCCCCGCTCATGCAGCCGCATCGTACGGTCGATAATCAGATCCAGTGTGGCACGCCGCACGTCCGGCGCAAGATCATGACTGGCGATCTCAGCCCCGCGTCCGCAATAAACAAGGTGGTAGAGGCAGATACGGGGAATGCGCTCGGTTTCCAGCAGGTCAAAAATCGCGGGAATCTCGCCGACATTGTCCCGTGTCATGGTCACACGCAAACCGACTTTGACGCCGGCCTCGCGGCAATAACGGATACCGGCCAGCGAGCGCTGAAACGCGCCCGGACAGCCCCGGAACCGGTCATGAACCTCTTCCGTTCCGTCAATACTGATCCCCGCATACGAAACACCGACCGCCTTGATCTCCGCCGCCACCCGCGCGTCGATGAGCGTCCCATTCGTCGAGAACACGACGCGCATCCCCTGTTGAACCGCATGGCGTGCCAACGCCAGGATATCAGGCCGCGTGAAGGGCTCGCCACCGGAAAAGAGCAACACCGGACAGCCGAATGCGGCCAAGTCATCAATGACCGCCAGCGCCTCGCTGGTCGTGAGTTCATCGGGCGTACCGCCGGTCGCAGCATAGCAATGCGTACACCTCAGATTGCATCGTGAGGTCACATTCCAGACAACGACCGGTTTTTTGTCCTCGGAAAACTGAAGTAGATGACTGGGAAGCCGTGCGGATCTGCGTCCATAGCGCAACGGATCAGAGACCTCTACCTTACCAACATATAGTTTTGAGATGCCGATCATTCTTTCCTCTAACCATCAGGCGGATTCGCCAAAACTCAGGCAGCGAAAATAAAAAAACGACCGCCGTGCAAACGTCAATCAAGGTGTGCCTGCGTTTTGCGCACCGGCCGCCTTTCGCACGCGAAACGTAGCTGGAGCCGACGCAACCACCAATCCGTTGGTGGTTGTGGCGGCTGCCCAGAGCGTGTACTCCCCGATACCGAGCCGTGATTGCGGCGGCCCCTGCTCAACGGCAACCGAGCAGACCGGTGTGTTTGACCGCCCCAACCGCTTGGATCCCAGATAAACCTCAAGCCCGCCGACACCGTTCGTCACGTCGGTTTCGGCGCGGGCCGTCACAAATGCGGGCCCGTCGATTACCTCTCCGTCCTCGGGCACGGTCATGCGCACCGTCGGCACAGGCACCCCGTTACTCTCTACACGGAACACGAAGTCAAACCGTTTTCCGTTGAACCTCTGGTCTGCAGAGGATACGTTTACCGAGACCGGCAGTGTCCCCCGTTTGAAATCAGCCGCGGTCGGATACAGTCTGACCGGTGTCCCAGAAAAATGATCCTGCCCGAAATAGATCTCTTCCGACACCTTCCCGTGCTGAACGATACGGGCGCTCACCATGTCGCATGGACGTTGCACA
>JALHET010000018.1 GCA_022839525.1 Lentisphaerota bacterium | reverse complement strand
ACCAGTACGCCGTTGTCGAAAGCGGCACCGCCCGCCAGCGACGCGCCGTCACGCACCGTAAGCGTGCCGTCACTGACAAGGGTCTGGGTCTGGTTGGTGCCGGTCAGGTCAACACTCCCCGCGCCGGTGACCGTGAGCGGGCCCGCTCCTGAAATGCCGCCCGCCAACGCAAGCCCCGAACCTGCGGATGGCCGGGCAAGCGCACTGCCCGCAAGCGTCAGCGGCGCGGACACGGTGTGCTGTCCGGCCTGAACGACAAGCCCGGCCTGCTGCCCTGAGGTTGCTACCAACGTCAGGGGCTGCGTGCCCGCGAGCGTGTACGCCACGGCATTGCTGAAGACGAGATTGCCGACCGTGGCGGGCGCGTCGAGCGTCACCGTCAGGGCGGAAGCCGCGTTGGTCAGGAACAGCGCGTACGCATCGGCACCGTTCGGGACGCCGCCCGACCAGTTGCCTGCGTCCGACCAGTCGCCGTCCGATCCCGAGACCCACTCCGCGCCGGTGCCGTCGGAGATGGTCAGGGAAATCATGCCGCCGCTGTCCGTAAACCGGTACCGCTTGGCGGGATCGGGATTGGCAACGCGCAGGTTATCGGCCGAGCCGGCCAGCGCACCGCTATAGGCGAAAAGCGCATACGTGCCGTTACCGGAGAAACGCGCCGTGGTGCCGGGCTGATAAAGCAGCACACTGCCCTCGCAGGAGAGATCCAGCCCGCCCGACGTTGTGACGGAAATCTGATCCAGATGGGAACTGTCGGTAATCTCGAAGGCCACCGCACCCGGTCCCCGGGCGCTGCCGAGCGTCAAACCGGAAAGCGAGAGCGCGGTGGTCGCGTTGGGCGTGAACGAGAAGACTCCCCCGTTGTCGACCGACAGGCCGCCGGAAAAAAACGCGCCGTCGGCGAGCACGGCTGAGGCGGCCGGGGCAAGGCGGAGTGCCGCCGAGGCGAGGGGCGCCTCGATGCGCAGCAACCCGTTCGAGACGGTTGTCGCGCCGGTGTAGGTGCAGTTGGTCGCGAGCGTCAACACGCCTGCGCCGAGTTTGGTGAGCCCGCCGTCCGGCGAGGCCCCGGACCCGATCGCGCCGTTGAGCGTCACCTCATACCCCTGCGTGTCGAAGACAAGGCCGCCGGCTCCGGCCTGCGAGTCGATGAGATGCGGGCGTTCGCCGAAAAAACTTGCGGTGGTCTTGCCCGCGCGCACGGTGCCGCCGTTGAAATAGAGCAGTGTGGGAAGGTTGGTCTTATCATTATAGGTGAAAGAGCCGGTCTGGAAAACGCCGGCGTTGAAGTCGATGCGGTTATTGACCGTGCCGGGGGTCTTCTGTTTCTTTTGCGAGACAAGCATGTACCCAATATCGAAGTCCTCGCTTCCGCTTGCGCTGTACCGGAACGTCCCGCCGTCCATCGTGATCTGGGCGCCGCCGTTCTCGGCCAGCGCGTAACCAGTGTTCAGCCATTGGAACTCCCCGTCGCCGCTGAGCGTGAGAAGCGCGCTGCCGTTGTTGGCCCATCGCGTCCCGGGATTTGCGACAAAAACGCCGCCCCGGACATTCACCGTGCAGGTAGCGGCCTGATCCTGTGCGCTCTCGAGCGTACTCCCGACCACGATCTTCCCGCTGTAGAGGTCGACGGTGCAGGTCTGCCAGAACACATAAGGCGAACCCGTGAATCCGGAGAGCGTGGCGTTGTTGGTGACAATCAGCCGCGCGCCGTTCCTGATGTCCAGCCGGTTAAAGACCGTGTCTGAGGCAATGACCAGCGTGCCGGCATTCAGCGTGCTGACCGGATCCACCGCAGTGAACCTGCCCCCGCCGCTGAGGGTCAGCGTGCCGGAACCGTTCTTTGTGAACGACGCATTGGTGGCGCCGCTGGAAAGAAATCCGTCCAGCACGATTCCGCCCGCGCCGGTATCCAGGGAACGGCTTTTCCCTGTCCATATGAGATCGGTGCCGATCCGCTGCTGCACGGAGGATTTGTTGGCCAGGTTGCCGTAAAGGCTGACCCGGTTGCCGGAAAGGGTGAACGGGGAGGCCCCGGCCTCGAAGGTGAGGTTGGAGAAAGCCGAGTCCGACAGGAAATCGTTCTGCGCGTTGGTCACGCTGCCGCCGAACGTCAGGCTCGTCAGCGGGGTTGGCGTCGGCGCGGCGCCGCCTTGCCAGTTGCCCGCCGAAGACCAGCGCGCGTCCCCCGCGCTCCCTGTCCATACGCTTTGCCCCGAGACGGGAACCTGTAATACGGCGGCACTCGCCGCAAAAAACCACACGGCTAATTTTCGCATGGAACCCTTCCTTCCTCGTTTACGTTCCCGGAATTGAAAAGGCAAGAATCGGCAATGCCCGTTCAACATCCGGCGCAGCAGCAGCACATGTATTCCTAATGGTTTAAGTATAGCCTGCCGTTGAGGGAAACGCAACCGGAAACCCAAAGAAAATCGCGCCCCGCGAAGTGCAAAAAACAACCGGTGCCCCCCATCGTCCTGGCCCCGTCAAACGGAGTGCTGACGCACCCCTCCGGCACCACAAAAAAAACCGTCCCCGTTTCATGGGGACGGCCTTTCGGTCTGGAAAACAAAACGCCGGGGATCCGGTTCACACCAGCGCGGCGCGCGCCTTTTCGACCAGTGCCTTGAACCCTTCCGCATCCGCGATCGCGATTTCGGAAAGCATCTTGCGGTTGACCGTGACCCCGGCCTTGGTCAGCCCCTCCATGAAGCGGCTGTAGGTCATCCCCTCGTTGCGGGTCGCCGCATTGATACGGGCGATCCAGAGGCGGCGGAACTCGCGCTTGCGGAGTTTCCGGTGCTCGGTCGCCAACCGCTGTGCGCGGTCAACGGCCTCGGTGGCCTGACGGAACAGTTTGCTGCGGGCCCCGCGGAACCCTTTGGCGAGTTGCAGGCGCCGGCGTCTGCGTTTACGCGACGCGGGGGCATTCGTGACTCTTGACATTGCTCAATCTCCTTCTTATTAATTGCCTTGCAGCATACGGACAGCGGTTTTGACAAACACGTCACTTGCGGCAATGGTACCACGGAGATTGCGTTTACGCCCGCGCGACTTGTAGCCGTTCAGGTGGGATTTCCCCGCCTGGGTGCGCATCACTTTACCCGTGGCCGACATTTTAAGCCGCTTGGTAGCGGACTTCTTGGTCTTCATGGTAGGCATGACTCACCTCCTGATGGTTTGAAGCCTGAACCCGCTGGGCAGTCAGCCATGAAAGCCCAGACAGGCACGCTCTTTCCACCCTCCACAGGCGAAAAGGAGGGAAATTTATATCAAAACTGCCCCGCCCCGTCTAGCCCCAACATTTCTGCATTGCGGTGCGTGAACCCTTTCTGTAAATTACACGCCTGTTGCGCCCAGAAAAAACGCACTGAGGTGCCGGGCGCCGTTTCACCGGAGGTTTTTCTTATGAGTGACCTGTGCCCCTGCGGCAGCGGCAGCGCGTTTGAGGCGTGCTGCGAACCCTTTCTCCTTGAACGCGAAAAACCCAGAACCGCCAAAGACCTGATGCGTTCGCGCTATTGCGCCTACGCCATGGGTTCGGTCGAATACCTCTTCAAGACCTCCGGCCCCAAAGTCCGCAAGGAATTCGATGCGGAGAGCAGCCGCAAGTGGGCCGAATCGGCCCAATGGACCGGTATCGAGATCCTTTCCGAGGAGGGCGGCGGCGAGAACGACGAGGCCGGCGTGGTGGAGTTCCTCGCGCATTACTCGGTGAACGAAACCGCGTTTGACCACCACGAGCGCGCGCAGTTCGCCCGGATCAACGGCGAGTGGCGTTTCATCGACGGCAAGATTTTCGGCCCCGACCCCGTGCGCCGGGACCAACCCAAAATCGGGCGCAATGACCCCTGCCCCTGCGGAAGCGGAAAAAAATTCAAGAAGTGCTGCGGCCAAGCCGGATCATGACCCTCGACGCTTTCATCTTCGATCTGGACGGCACGCTGGTCGACACCGAACAGCTCTGGGCCGAAGCCATGAGCGCCTATCTCACCGACCACCGGTGCCCCTGCGGCAAAGAAAGCGTGCTGCGCATGGTCTATGGCCGCTCGTGGACAGACATCTACCGCGACATCACCGCCCGTTTCCCCGCCCTTTCCGCTACACCGCCGCACCTCATGGCCAACGGCTTGCGCGAATACTACATGCGGCTGCGCAGCCAAGGGGACAGCGTCATCATCCACACCTCTGCCGCACTCCTCAAAACGCTGGCGCAGCACAGCCCGGTTATCATCGTCTCGGGGTCGCCGCGCGCGGACGTGGAGGAGGCCGTCCGGCTGCTAGACGCGACGGGCGCCGTGCGGTTCGTACTCGGCGCAGAGGACTATTCGCAGGGAAAACCTTCGCCCGCGGGCTTTCTTCTCGGCGCCAGCCGACTCGGCGTCACACCCGCGAACTGCCTCGTTTTCGAGGACTCCCACGCGGGGGTCGCAGCAGCCAAGGGCGCGGGCATGTGGTGCGTGGCGCTGGACCGCCCATACGCCCACCCGCAAGACCTTTCCGAAGCCGACTGGGTGCTGTCGGACCTGTCTGGCTTCTCAATCAGCGCGTTCAAACGTCATGTGGACACACGCGCACGGAACCGTTGACCGTTGAGGGGAGGGGGGCTGGATCGGTATCGCTATCGGTATCGGTATCGGTATCGCTATCGGGTTCGGTATCGCTATCGGGTTCGGTATCGCTATCGGGTTCGAAACCGGCTGTCGCGTCCACGACGTGGTTCGCGATGACGGGTGTAAAGGTGGCGGCGATCCCGATCCTAACCCATTACAAAAAAACAGCCGCATTTGTTTGACACAGCCGGTCGGGTATGGTAAACAATCGAGACATGTTGATCTGGATGATTTCGCCAGATTGAAACGGGATGAAGGTGTGGTAACGGTTTTTCGTTGATGAAATGTGAAAGGAACTCGCTATGAAGCATCGATTGGTTAATGGTCTAGTCATGGGCGCCGCCCTGTTTGCGGCCTCACTCGCACAGGCGGATCCCATACCGGCAGGGCAACTGGTGCAGAGCCGGTTTATGAGCATACCTGTGGCCGGTTCTGGCAGCGCCTACAACCCGAGGATATACGGAAACGAGGTTTTCGGTTCGCGTCTCGGAAGCACTGCCACCGCCCCTTGCGGCATCGCCCGTTTCCTCCCCGGGTCTACAACACCTGACGCATTGCAGGTATACACAAACGACGCCCGGATGATCAGCGTGATGGGCGGGGGAACAAACAGGACATGGGTCATCGCGGCGGGCGGCAACGCCAACGATTGCTTCTCGCGCATGGATTACGCGACGTTGAGCAACCGGGTCTTCGCCACCGGCGGAGCCATTCGCGCAAACACATTCGCCTGGCTGGACGAAGACACGATCATCGCGTCAAGCTACCTGGACGGCCATAGGAACAGGCTGTACCTGTTTGACATCACAGCCGACCCCTTTACCGTAACCCCGAACACCACCTGGAACACCAACGGGTACGTTGTAACCCCAGTCACTAAACGCATCCGAAGCATCGCGAAGGGTGACGTCTATAGCGGTTATGCCTACTTCAGCGACAACGAGCAGACAAACCCCTGCACATTCTTTGCGGTTGACCTTGCCACCGGCGAGTCAACGCTGTTGGGAAGCCTGACAGGATTTACGGACAAATACGGGATCTGGACGGTCAAAGAATCGGGCGGGTACCTGTATTTGCAGACTACCTCAGACGGCATTTTCGTGTACAGCATGGTCAACGCGACCACCCTCGGCTCCCTTGTGGCCCACCACACAAAAGCCCAACTCACTGCGGCGACCGGGAACAGCAATCCTAACTATGGTTTCGACGTGACCGCAGGCGGACAGCGGATGATCTTGGGAATCGGTTCGGTTGGCATCGCAGAGCTGGTTCAAGGCGTGCCGTTCACGGAAGATTTCGAGAGCTATGAGGACGGCACACAACTTTCCACTCTCGGGTACCGGTTCTGGAGCGCGTCGGATGCCCGTGTGGTCGTGACGCCGGGCACAGGCGTGGCCGGCAGCAAGGCCGCCGACCTTCCGGCAGACACATCGCTCACCAACACGTTGTACCCGGCCATAACCCTCACCAAGGTCTGGACAGACATGTTCCTGAAACCGGTCAAGGTGGACACGCCGCCTGCCGTAGACACAAACGCGAGCGTGATGCTGTGCGTCGACAACGCCGGATACGTGACGGTGTACGACACGAACACGGCCGCGTGGGCCGTGTGCTCAAACAGCGTTGTGGGCACACCCGTCACGCCGATCGGCGATGAATACGCGCGCATCACCATTCACAAGGATTACACGGTCAACAAGGCGGCGGTGTTCGTCAATAACGTTCTGGTGCGCGAAGGCCTGCCTATGATTTCCTGTTTGCCGTACTACCGGGGGATGTCGATACAGAACAGCGGCGAAACCAACGCGTATCTGGACAATGTGACGATCTCTGCGAATTACCCAACCGCGCTGACGGGCGACAGCGACGGGGACGGCTGGGCCGACGCGCAAGAAATTGACACCTGGGGTTCCGTCTCGGCCACGACCAACGGCGTTCCCCAGACCTGGCTGGCCGGACATGGGCTGACGGACCCGAACGGCAACGCCGACTCCGACGGGTTGTCGAATGCGGAAGAGTATCTGGCCGGAACAAACCCGACGAATGACGCCAGCGTCTTCCAGATTCTGAGCATCGTGCGGAACGGCACGGAGACGATCCTCACGATCATGGGCAACGATTCCGGGGCAAAGAATCCTTACGTTATCGAACGGACACTGAACCTGACCAACGCATTTGAAGCCTTCTCCACGGCTCCGCGCGGCGTGGCACCGGCCAACACGGTCTACACCAACATCGACGCTGAGGTCACCAGCCCCGTATTCTACCGCGTGAAGGCTGTCCCTGAATCGTGACAATAAGGAATCGCCCAGCAGGCGGAGCCCGCAAACCGAAATTCTCACCACGAAGTCACGAAGGACACGAAGAAGGACGAGTCATTAAAAAAACTTCGTTTTCTTCGTGCCTTCGTGGTGCAACAACTTGTCTTTTGTTTTGTCTTTGTTGAGCCATAAGGCACTAAAAACCCGCTGCCCCCCGGACACCCGCCGCCGCCGGTCACGACGGGGCGTGGATGTTGCGGAACTGCGCCGGGGGGATGCTTGTGATTTTTTTAAAAACGCGGCTCATGTATGCGCGGTTGGGAAAACCCGTCCGTTCGGCAATCTCCTCAATGGTCAAGTCGGTATTCGCCAACAGGTTGGCAACCTGCCGGATTCTTGTCTGCATCAGGAATCTGACAGGGGTCACCCCCTGATACCGCTTAAAGGTTTTGATGAAGGAGCTGTGACTCATCCCCGCGGTTTTCGCGGTATCGCGGATCGAGAGGGCAGACGCGTAATTGTTTTCAATAAACCGGGCAACGGTTTCCATTTTGGGCGAGTCTTCCTTTTGCCATTTTATTTCCGGACGGCTCAAGACGATATTCAGGAGGGCGACACTCAGGCTGAACACCCGTTTTCTGTCCGAGCATTCAGCCTTGTCATTGTAGAGTTCCGTAATCTTCCCGATGACCCCCATTTCGCACGGGTCCGGCTGAAGCAGGATGGGGATTTTCTGACGGGTATTGATGCGGCGCGAAGGGCTGAACGCCATCCAGAAATGCGGCACAGGGGTTGTCCCGACGGAATCGAAAAGCTGGTGATCCGGAATCAGCATGATATGTTCCGGCGTCAGTTCGGCTTCAAAATCCCTGAATACGACTTTATGTCCGCTGCGGAAGTTATAGTAGAAGCGCCAGAACGGGCTGAGCACTTGCAGGAAGCTCCACCAGTTGTTATGAGGCAAATAGCCCGTCTCGTGAAGCGTAAAACCAGAATGGTCTGGCAAGATCCCCAGCGGGAAAAATTCCGTCCCCACCCCGGAAAAAGGGGAATTGGTACACCCGACATTCCGTTTTCTGAGGTCAAAAAAAGACATAAATTAGATAATAGGGGACATATCTTAATTTCGTCAATCCTATAAACTATCCGTAACCGTCCATTATGGATTAAAAACACCCTCAGCGCAGCACACACCTAAAGGGAACCGTGAAATGAAAACTAACATGACGATCCGTATGATTGGGGCAGGCCTGGCCGGTTGTCTGGTGTTGAGCGTGCTGGCGGATGGGCCGGCGATCCGCGACGTGACGGTGCGCCAGCGCTGGCCCTGGAGCCGGCTGGTGGACATCCGCTATGTGCTGGACTGCGATCCAACGCAACGGGTCGATGTTTCCATTGCCGCTTACAACGGCTCACAAAAACTTTCCTGTCCGCTGAATGCCCTGTCCGGCGACCTTTACGCTGTGTCGAACGGGGCAAGGCGCATTGTTTTGGATCCGGAGAAAAGCGGCTACACGAACACAATCCTCCCAAGGTTCCATGTGGATATCACACCGACCGCCATACCGCTCTACATGATCGTGGACCTGACGAAGGAGGCTGGCGCGACCAACCAGATCGAATACGTGTACGAGGCGGATCTGGTCGCCGGACAGTGGGGTTCGTGGGAAAGGAACCCGGTCACGAACAACGGGACCCCCGTCCAGTCGGTCATCTGGACCGGCGTGACCAACGACGCGCTCTACAAGACAAAGACTGAAAAGCTCGTCCTGCGCCGCGTCCCTGCCGGGACATTCGCGATGGGCAGCGCCGTCCCTCCGACCATCACGACACGGCTGACCAAAGATTTCTACGTGGGCGTGTTTGAAGTCACGCAGAAACAGTGGGAACTGGTGATGGGAACGAAACCGGGTTTCTTCACCGCGGACTACGCGACGCGCCCGGTGGAGAATGTGTCTTACATCAACGTCCGGGGAGCGACAGACGATGTCCCTCCGATCAACTGGCCGTCCACGGGAACGCAGGTCGGTGCCACAAATTTCCTTGGTCGCCTGCGGTCCAAAACCGGCATCGGCGACTTCGACCTGCCGACAGAAGCGCAGTGGGAGTACGCCTGCCGGGCGGGAACGACGACCTATTACAACGATGGCAAGGAAAAGCCAGGAAACCTCGCGTCCAACGGTCCAACGACCAGATCAATGTGCTGGGGCGGTACAAATGGAACGGCGGGTATTACTGGAACGGGACAAGCTGGGCAAAAGCTATCGCAACCCTCGGGCCTACAAACGGAACGGCCATCGTGGGTTCTTACCTGCCTAATGCGTGGGGATTATACGACACGCTCGGCAACGTGTGGGAGCTGTGTTTAGACTGGTGGAAGGCTGGTGAGCCGCCCGGAGGGGTTGACCCAACCGGGAACACCACCGGGACGACGCTACGCACACGGCGGGGAGGGAGTCTTGAGCACGACGCCACGTACGCGACTTCCGCGTCCCGGTTCAACAGCGTGCAGACCGAAACCTACAATTTCAACGGGTTCCGCCTGGTAAGGACCCTGCCCTGACATTGGGTTTATTGGAAACGAAACAAGGAAAGACGGCATGATGCGGATTAGCGAGAGTTTTTGGAGAACCCCCACGCAAAAAGGACACCCATGCAAAACAAAAAAATTACGGTAGTTGCCAGTGCGATGGCATTATTTCTGACAGCGGCAGGGGCTTTCGCGAGGGGCTTTCGCGACCCCCTCCGCACCGGTGCTGGTCGACAGCGACCTGCGGGGCGCCCGCTGGATGACGGTGTTCACCAATTCTGTCGACGTGTCGTGGGAATGGGGTACGGACGCTGCGAAAGCGCGGCTGGACATCACCGGCATGGACGGGACGGCGTTTACCACGAACTTCACAAAGGCCGTGTCGAATTACCTCTGGCGCGTGTTCGCGTCAGACGTGCCGGCAGCGGAGGACGTGTATGACCTGACGCTGACGTTCTCAACGGAGGCGGGTGCAGTCGTCGGGGCACTGACCTCGCGGCTTGCCGTGGTGACGGGCGCGTTCGGTGCGGCGGCAGTCAACGCGGTCTCCAACAGCCCGGCGTGGACGAAGGTCAAGGAGAACGTGGTGATCCCGTACGATGCGTCGTTTTCCGGAACGTCAACAAACGCCGCCCTCTCCGCGCAGCTTGTGATTGCCAAGAGGCACGGCGCGGTGCAAACCAATGCGTTCCCGGATGTGGCCGGCTACTACGGCTGGAAAATCAGGCGCAGCAACTGGGGCTATGGCACGTTCGACCTGACACTCACCTTCCCCGGAATGACGAACGAATGGACGGCGGAGTTGACGCGCCAGACGGACGGAATGATCTTCGACATGCGCTGAGCATGGCGGCATTTGGCTTCCGCGTTGTGAGAACCTTGCCCTGATGTGTTACAAAGCATACCCAGAAAGGAAACAGAGAGATGAAACAAACGAATGCGAACCACATGTGTATCTCGGACAAAGAATTCGAAGCGCGGATTCAGCGCACCCAAGCGGCGATGGCCGGGGCAGGCCTGGACGCGATCTTAGCCTTCTCCTCGGAGTCGGAGCCGGCCCTGGTCCGGTACTACTCCGACTATTGGCCCAGTTTCGAGACAACAGCCGTGCTGATCCCCGCCACCGGGAAGCCGGCGTTGCTGATCGGCCCGGAAAGCATGCGCTTTGCCAGCGCCCGGACAAAAATCCCCACGGTGCTTCAGCTGATGGATTTCCGCGAATCCTCCCAGCCCAGCTATCCGGGGTCGAAATTGCCGACATGGGCTGACGTGTTCAAGCAATATCCCGCCGACAGGCTCGGTATCGCAGGCTGGCACATGTTTCCCCACGCGATCTTCTGCAATCTCGAAAAGGGCTTCACGGGCAAAGCGATCGTCGACGCGGACGCGGTCGTGCGGTCGCTCATGATCACCAAAAGCAAAGAGGAACTCGATTGCATGAGGGAAGCGGCCCGGATTTCCGAAATCGGCTTTAAAGCCGTCCTGGACAATATCCGTCCGGGCATGACGGAAGTCCAAGTGGCTGGCTTGGCCACCGCGGCCATGCTGGACAACGGGGCCGAGGCCACGGGCTACCCGGTGTGGTGCTGCAGCGGGCCGAACTCCAGACAGGCCATCAGCCGCCCCACGCACCGCCCGATCCAAACGGGAGAAATCGTTCAGGTTTGTGTCGGCGCCAAAGTCGCCGGATACAGTAGCAGCATCGGGCGCCCGCTCGTGTTGGGCTCGTGCGACCAGTCGCTCCGCAGCTTTCTTGAAGTGGGGCTTGAGGCCGAGGAAATGACGATCAGCCTGCTGCGTGCCGGCACACCGGCGTCCGAAGTCGCCAAAAAGGTTCACGGCTTCATCAAAGACCGAGGCTATGGCGATACGATCCTGTACGGGCCCGCGCATGGGTGCGGGCAAATGGAGTGCGAATTCCCCTTTATCGAGACTTCGTCGACGTTCGATCTGGCGGAGAATATGACGTTCAACGTCGATATCTTCTTGTCCAATAGCGAAATGGGCTTCCGCTGGGAAGACCCTGTCATTGTCAAAGACGGAGAGGCCGAACAGCTTACTTCTCTGGGACGCGAGGTGAATGTTTTAGCCGTATAGCAGAAATAAAGGAACACCTCATGATCATCGATATTCATGCCCATCTGGGAAACATTAATTTCGCCCCGTTCTGGGCAGCGGACGCCGACCGGCTGGAACACTACGCCGCTCAGGCTGGCGTGGACTACCTGTGCGTGTCGTCGGCGCGGTCCATCATGTACGATACCCCTGAAGGCAACCGCGAACTTGATGCGGCCTTGAGAACGACGACGAAACTGCTCGGATACGTGACCGTCAACCCGATGTTCCCGGAAACGATCAGCGATTTGGACCTCATCGACACGAACCCGAAGTTCATCGGGGCCAAGGTTCATCCCGATTACCACGGGTATCATGTCGCTTCGGGTATCGCCCGCGACTATTTGGACAAGGTCGGCGACCGCGTCCCGCTCATCCTGTTCCATGTGTCGTGTATGCCGGGCACCGGCTTCGCCGATGCTGGCGCGATTTTGGATTTTGCGGAACGCCACCCCCGCACCAAAATCGTCATGGCGCACCTCGCAGGGATTTTCCAAAACTCGGTTTACCCCTACTTCCCCAACCTTCAGGGGTTGGAGAAAGTGGCCGAGCGTCACTTGGACAACGTCTATGTGGACACCGCCCACACCCTGATGTACACATATCCCGGCGTGATGGAGAGAATGGTCGACCTGATCGGCCCCGACCACATCGTGTTCGGGACCGACGTCCCGCTGCAAGGCCCCTTGCAGATGCGTTTTGCCATTGAAATTATCGAGGCGCTGAAACTTTCCGACTCCGAAAAAGAGAAGATCTTTTTCGGCAACGCGAATAAGATCATCCGCCTTCGCGGTGGGCAGGAAACGCTAACTTAAGCCGGAAATGGGGGAAATCTGACGTGAACACGTTTTCGGGAAGTGTCTTGACCATTGTCGCCGGCGTGATGCAGGGAGCCTTTCCACTGCCGATGAAATACGCCGCCAAGTGGAAGTGGGAAAACACCTGGTGCGTGTTTGCCCTCTGGGGATTTGTCATCCTGCCGTGGCTGTTGGCTTTCATGACTGTCCCGGATTTAATAAACGTGTACACGTCGGTTTCCTGGAAAACCCTGGCAGCGGTCACTTTGTTTGGCGCAGGCTGGGGGATCGGCACGATCTGTTTCGGCATCGGGGTCAGCATGGTCGGGCTGGCCCTGGGTCTCGCCCTGATGAATGGGCTGACGGGCGCTCTGGGAACGTTGGTGCCCATGATCCTGTTCCATCCAGAGGCGTTTCGCACATCCTCCGGACAGACCATCTTGGGAGGCGTCGCGTTGCTGCTGGTCGGCGTGTCTCTCTGCGCCTTGGCGGGCAAGCAGAAGGAGCGCGCGCTTTCACCGTCGGGCGATGACGGGAAAGGGAACAGGCGCACCGGCTCTTTCTACAAAGGGCTGGTCGTTTGCGTGATCAGCGGCGCGGCCTCACCCATGCTGAACTTCGCGTTTGTATTCGGGGATGAAATCGTTTCCACCGCGAAGGCCACAGGGGCGACGCCGGCGTATGCCAGCAATCCGGTCTGGTGTTTGGCCATGACGGCCGCCTTTGTCACAACCCTCGTCTACTGCCTGTACCTGATGAGAAAGGATTGCGGCTGGAGCCGGTACGCCCTCAAAGGGACAACGCCGTATTGGGGGTTGACCTTCTTTATGGGAGCCCTGTGGTCGGGCGGCATCGCGCTCTACGGGATGGGGCTTTCACATTTGGGGCAGTTGGCGGCCTCCATCGGCTGGCCGATACTCATGATCGCGACGATCGTGACAGGCAACCTGTGCGGCATCGCCACAGGCGAGTGGAAAGGCGCGGGACGCAAGCCCCTCCTGACCATGACGGCCGGCCTCGCAGTCCTCTTCACCGCCATTTGCCTCATCGGGATGGGGAATGCCTGAAAAGTCCAAGAAGGCTCTTTCAGGCGCCTTGCCGGCAACATCCGTTTGACCAGCCCCGCGGGCGGCGGCGGGCTTACCCCTGCCCCTGCGTCAGGTCATACCAGTTCGGGTCGCGCCGCGGGCCGCGCAGCCGATGCCACCACGTCGGCGTTTTCCTTTCGGGTGCGCGATCCGGGTCTTCAAATGGGTTTTCGGTATCGAAGACCTCCTTGAACATTTCATCGATCTTCTCGGGGTCTTCTCCAGCTTCAATCCGTACCATCGCTTCCTGAACCTCTTTGCTGAAGGTCATCCCCCCGGCGGAAGCCAGTTCCCGCATCACCTTGACCGCTTCGCGCGGATCAGCAGTGTCATCTTCCAGCGCGTGCATACGGTCACCCATTTGCGCCATCACCTGATCCATGCGGTTCAAGGCCTCTCCGTCATCCGCACGTTCGGCACGGTTTTTACCTTTCACGCTGTGGGCAAAAACTGAAATCTCACGGACAAGCGGCTGGCCGCAGACGGGGCACAGCGGAACGGACACCGTATCGACGCGCTGGGAACGGAACGTGAAAATCGTGTGGCAAGGCTCACAGTAGAACTCATATAGCGGCATACTTTACCCCTCCGAATATCTTTTATCGTATCACATTACCCACAGGGTTTCCACTTACGCCCGTTGGCACACGCCCCACCCATACACACCGGGAGCGCACCATTTTTTCGGGTCATGCTTGCCCTGTACCCATCTCTTTGTTAATTTATCGACAACACAGGACGTGTTACTTTGTGTATGACACGCAAAGACAAGGAGTACAAACATGAAGAATGCAATCATGATCGCTCTGATGGCTGCCGTAACATTCGCGTTTGTCGGCTGCAAAAAAGAGGAATCCCTCGGTGACAAGATGGACAAAGCCGTCAAGTCCGCCGAGAAAAGCACGGATGCCGCCGCCAAGGATGCGAACAAGGCCTCAGGCGACCTGCAGAAGAAACTGGATGGCGCGCTCAAGAAGTAACGCTTCCCGGGTGAGCATCCAAAGAAAGGACGACGGTTTTGCCGTCGTCCTTTCTCATTTCGGATTGCCGGCACGCGCCCGGCGGATCGCCTCCGCCTCGGCAAGGATGAAATCCCCCAGCGCCTCGGCGAGGTCATCGTGCGCCAGCGCATAACGGATGTTGGTTGTGATGAACCCAAAGGTGTTGCCGATGTCATGCCGCAGGGCTGCCACACGGCAGCCATACATCGCTGAACCGTCGGCGGTCCGTAAGCGCAGGGCGTCCGTGATCTGAATCTCACCGTTCTTGCCGACTGGAGCCGCGTCGATATAACTGAAAATGTCGGGGGTGAGGATATACCGGCTGGCGATCGCCAACCTCGAAGGCGCCTTATCCTGAGCCGGTTTCTCGACCAGATCCCGTATCCGATACGTGCGCTCATCGATCACTTCTCCGCTGATGATCCCGTAACGGCTGACGCGCTCCTGTGGCACCTCTTCCAAAGCCACCACACATCCGCCGCCGTAACGCTCATACAGGTCGATGAGCTGGCGTGTGGCCGGCACACCGTTCTGGCTCTGCATCAGCGTGTCGCCCAGCAAGACGGCGAAAGGTTCGCCGCCGATGTGATAACGGGCACACCGGATTGCGTCGCCGAGGCCGAGCATGCGTTTCTGCCAGACGAAATGGATATTGGCGAGTTCGGAGATCGCGCGGATCGCCGCGAGTTCCTTGAAACGGCCCTTTGCCTCAAGTTCGGCCTCCAGATCGAAACTGCGGTCAAAATGCTCTTCCACAGCGCGCTTGCCTTTTCCAATGACCATCAGAATATCGGTGATCCCAGAAGCAACAGCCTCTTCGACCACGTATTGAATGACAGGCGTGTTGATGATCGGCAGCATCTCTTTGGGCGAGGCTTTCGTCGCGGGCAGGAAGCGCGTGCCGAAACCGGCGGCTGGTATGACAGCTTTTGTGATCATGGCATTCCCCGGAAAATCGGTTCTGTTACGGGTTAGACAGGGCATGGCTTAAAGACGCAAACGTTTTGGGCAGCGAAGGTTTGAACCAGGCGCGCGAAAACGTTCTCGTCGGCGTACGTGCCGATGATGGCGCCGCCCGAACCGGTGAATTTGGCCGAAGCGCCTACCGCACGCGCGGTTTCGACCAGGCGCAGGTTGCCCTCCCCAATGGCGCAAATCTCCCGGCGTTTGTCGAAATTGGCGTTCATCAGCGTGCCGAGTGTCGCCCAGTCGCCCTGCTCTAACGCCTTCCTTGCCTGCACGGACAAGTCTGCCCAATACGTCATGGCAGTGAGAACATCCGGTTCGCCGCGCGCGAAACGGTCCCGAAGATTGTTGTGCACAACCTCCGAACCTTCGGAAAGGTCGGTACGGTAAGCGATATACAGCGGGGGCAACACGGTCGGGTTGATCGGTTCGTAGAGGCCGAAGCCCTGCTTGTCCATCAGCGTCCGGTCGAAGTCCATATACACAAGGCCCTGGTAAACCTGCGCGACACGATCCTGCAAACCGGCGGCAATGCCCAACTCGCGGCTCTCAACCGCACGGATGAGATTGGCAAGCTGGGGTTTGGGGACCGTGACGCCGTAGAAGGCCAATAACGCGCGCATCGTGGCCGTGATGATCGCGCTGGAACCGGCCAGCCCGACAAGGTTCGGGATGTCGGAGTCGTAACGCACGGTGAAATTGCGGTCATGCAACCCGATCTCGCGTTCCCGACAGTACGTGTAGAAACATTTTATGGCCGCCTTGAGCAGCCGGATGCCGCCGTAATAGCCGAACAGGCGGACATCCTTGTCGAGTCCCGCGATGCTGGAGAACGTCGAGCCGTCGCGACGCGTCGGGACGATCTCGAGTTCCGGCGACTCATATAACGTGACCCGCGCAGAAAAGTTGGAAAACGTGAACGCGATTGTTTTGCCGAAATAACCGTCCGACGGGTTTCCGATCAGCGCGGCCCGCGGATATGCGGTAGTACGGATAATCATAGAAACTCCCGGGGATAACGTCCCCACATGAAACCATGCGCAAACAATTTATACATGATAAAACCTTTAATCTGGTCCACCAACAGTTGACGCAGGATAATAATCGCGGGAACGTCCATTCACAAGCCGATAATCCCGATTGCCTTCCCAAACCCGTTTGCTATTATGCGTTTTACACCTTTTTTCTGGAGGCCACTGTGAGAATTATCGTCCCGATCAAGCAGGTTCCCGAGACCAGTAATGTCAAGATGGATCCTGTTACCGGAACCGTGATCCGGGCCGGCGTTGAGACCGTCGTCAATCCGCTGGACCTGTATGCGCTCGAAACCGCGCTCCGGCTGCAGGAACAGCACGGCGGCATCGTTACGGCGATCACCATGGGGCCACCCCCTGCCGTCAAAGCGCTGAAAGAGGCCGTGGCCATGGGGTGCGATGACGCGGTGCTGGTCTCCGACCGGAAGTTCGGCGGTTCCGACACCTGGGCCACATCCTACACGCTCGCCCAGGCCGTCCGGAAACTCGGCGCCTACGACCTGATCATCGCCGGGGAACGCGCCACAGACGGCGACACCGCGCAGGTCGGCCCGGGCATCGCCTCTTGGCTGGACATTCCCATCGCCACCTACGTCGCCAGAATCGGCACATTGGCGGAAGGGAGGTTGACGCTCGAACGTCTCGTTGAGGAGGGATACCAACAGCTTTCCGTCCCCCTGCCCGCACTTTTGACCGTGGTGAAGGAAATCGCGGTTCCAAGGCTCCCGACTCTCCGAGGCAAGAAAGCGGCGAAACAATGTGATATTCCCGTTTTCACTGCCGGGGACATGGAGCTCGACCCTTCTTTTCTGGGGCTCAAAGGTTCCCCCACAAAGGTCGTTAAAATCGATGCGCCCAAAGTCACCCGCGGCGGAAGGACGGTTCAGGCGGGCGACGACGAAGCGGTCAGCGCCGCAGTGGGGCAGTTGCTCGGGTTCCTCGAAGAAAAAGGTCTTGTTTAAGGAGAGCGCGATGAGTTTTGTATGGACGATAGCGGAACACGCTCACGGCGAGCTGAAAGCGGTCTCGTTCGAGCTTTTGGCGCGGGGGCGCAAATTGGCGGACAAGCTGGGCGCCCCGCTCGCCTCGGTCGTCATCGGCGACCAGGTGAGCGAGACCCGCATGAGGGAACTGATCGGGCGCGGCGCGGATAAGGTCTATTCCGTCCAAGACCCCCGCCTTGCCCATTTCGTGTGCGAGAGCTACGCCCGCATCCTCTCCACACTCATCAAAACCTATCAGCCCGACATTATCCTTGCCGCCGCCACGTCCTCGGGGCGCACACTCATGCCGTACGTCGCGGTTAAGGTGCGGGCGGGGCTGACAGCGGACTGCACCGAACTCGACATCGAGGCGGAGACCGGCAATCTGCTCCAGACGCGCCCGGCGATCGGCGGCAATATCATGGCAACCATCAAGACGCCCAACCACCGCCCGCAAATGGCGACAGTCCGGCCAAAATCCAGCACGCCGCTGCCGAAAGACGCGTCCCGCCATGGCGAGATCATCGCCATCCCGGTAGACGACGGGATGATCGATACGCGCGTCTCCGTCTTAGGGTACCGCAAAGACGCCGCGGATTTCGTGAATCTGGAAGAGGCGGACATTGTGGTCGCGGGTGGAAAGGGCATGAAGAAAGCCGAGCATTTCTCGCTGTTGCATAACCTTGCTCACACTTTGGGCGGCGTGGTCGGAGCAAGCCGGGAAGCGGTAGACCGCGGCTGGATCGGATACCCCCACCAGATCGGGCTGAGCGGGAAGACCATTTCGCCCAAACTTTATGTCGGTGCCGGAATCTCGGGGTCGATCCAGCATCTCGCGGGCATCAAAACCAGTGAGGTGATCGTGTCCGTGAACACCGATCCTGACGCCAACCTGCACAAGATCGCCGATTTCGCCATCGTGGGCGATGCGTTCCAGGTGTTGCCGGAACTGCAACGGCAACTGAAACTCCGGAAAGGGAGGACAGACTAACATGGCCGCTCATGCGAAAAACGCCTATTCGGCGGTGACGCCAAGAATCGTCGACGCTGTCCGGAAAATCGCCGGAGCAAAAAACGTTCTGGTGGATGACGACAAGATTCAGGCCTATTCCCATGACGAGACCAACGCCGACGAATACGGCCGTATGCCCGAGTTGGTCGTCCTGCCGGAAACGGCGGAGCAGGTCGCCGAGATCGTCAAGCTTGCCAACCGCGAGCACATCCCCATCACTCCCCGGGGCGCCGGTTCGGGTCTTTCGGGCGGGGCGATCCCCCTGTTCGGCGGAATCCTCCTTTCGCTGGAGAAAATGAACAGCGTCATCGAACTCGATACCGCCAACATGGTCGTCGTGGCCGAAGCCGGTGTGGTCACCAATGACTTGGCCAATCTCGTGCAGGAGAAGGGGCTGTTTTTCGCGGGTTACCCCATGAGCCTGCAGACGTGCATGATCGGCGGCAATATCGCAGAAAACGCCGGCGGGGGCAAGGCGGTCAAATACGGTGTGACGGGGCGCTATATCACGGGCCTGGAACTCGTCACCCCGACGGGCGAGATTGTCTGGCTGGGGGGTAAGCTCTCGAAGGATGTCTCCGGGTATGACCTCAAACAGCTCGTCATCGGGTCTGAGGGCACATTAGGCATTGTGACCAAAGCCATCATCAAACTCATCGGGTACCCCACCGCGAAATCGGATTTGCTCGTCCTCTTCAAAACACCTCGCCAGGCGATCGATATGGTGCCCATCATCATGTCGAAGGGCATCGTGCCCACCAGCATCGAGTTCATGGATCAACTCTCCATCATCACCAGTTGCCGTTACTTGAACGAGAGCCTTCCTTATGAGGAGGCGGGGGCCATGCTGCTGATCGAGGTGGACGGGACGAATCCGGATCAGGTTGAATCGGACCTGATCGCGATCGGCGATTTGTGCGAAGAACACGGGGCGATCGAGGTTTATGTGGCCGAAGACAGGAACACCATGGAGCGGATCTGGAACGTCCGGCGGAACATTGCCGAAGCGTTCAAAGTTTACAGTCCTGTTCAAAGCCTCGAAGATATTGTGGTGCCGCCCTCCAGCATCCCTGAGATCATCCCCGAACTGGAGGCGCTAAGCGCAAAATACGGCATGAAAATCCCCTGTTACGGCCATGCGGGCGACGGCAACCTCCACGCGACACTGGTGAAAGATCCGTCGATGCCCATGGAGACGTGGCAAACCGCTGAAGCCGCCTGCCTGCGCGAGCTCTACCAGATCACCCGCCGTCTGGGCGGGAAAATCTCGGGCGAGCACGGCATCGGCATAAAACGGAAAAGCTACCTGAAAGAGATCATCGACCCGGTCGAGCTGAAACTCATGCAGGGCATCAAGCAAGCGTGGGATCCCAACGCGATTATGAATCCCGGCAAGATCTTTGACCCGCCCGGCGCATAGAGCCGGAAAACATCCCCCGCCGACCGGTTCCCATATTGACAACTTCCGTACGGGAAGGCATCATGTTGCGTTACTGAAAGCCGGGGGTGTGGGCACACGTCCGCAATCCGGCTCCCAAACCAGAGGAGAAAATTATGGCACGCGTTTATAATTTCGGCGCAGGACCGGCCATCATGCCGTTGGAAGTTCTGCAAGAGGCTCAGGCTGATCTGGTCGACTTCAAGGGTTCGGGCATGTCCGTCATGGAGATGTCGCACCGGGGCAAAGAATATGACGCGATTCACAACGAGGCCATAGCAAACCTCCGGGAACTCATGGGGCTTAACGACGATTATGCGATCCTGTTCGTCCAGGGCGGCGCAAGCCTCCAGTTCGCCATGCTCCCCATGAACTTTCTGGGCGAGGGTCAAACCGCCGATTACGTGAACGCCGGATCGTGGGGCGCGGCGGCCGTCAAACAGGCCCGCATGATCGGCAACGTGAACATCGCTGCGGACTGCCAGAAGGACATTCCCACACGCATGCCCGATGCGGGCGAGATGAAGTGGACTCCCGGCGCGGTCTACAGCCACCTCACCACCAACGAGACCATTTCCGGGGCTCAGCTCAAAACGATCCCGGAAACCGGCTCACCGCTTGTCGGCGACATGTCCTCCGACATTCTCTCGCGTCCGCTCGACTACACCAAGTTCACGATGATCTACGCGGGTGCCCAGAAAAACCTCGGCCCCTCGGGCGTCGCGATGGTTGCAATCCGCAAGGATTTCGCCGAAAAAGGCAGCATCTCGATTCCGACCCTGCTGCGTTATCAGACGCACATCGAGAACAACTCACTCTATAACACGCCGCCCTGTTTCAGCATCTACATGCTCTGCCTGACCACGCGCTGGCTCAAGAAAAACGGCATGCAGAAAATTTTCCAGACGAACCGTGACAAGGCTCAGCTCATTTACGACGCGATCGACGCCTCCGGCTTCTACCGCGGAACGGCCAAGAGCGAACACCGTTCCGACATGAATGTCACCTTCCGTCTGCCCACCGAGGAACTCGAGACGCTCTTCATCAAGCAGGCGTCCGAAGCAGGCATGAAGCAGCTCAAAGGCCACCGGTCCGTGGGCGGCATCCGTGCCTCTATTTACAACGCCTTCCCCGCCGCCGGTGTCCAAGCGCTGGTTGATTTCATGAAGGATTTCGAGAAGCGGAACGGCTAACCGGAACGTTGAATGTTTCAGCATAAAAAAGGGCGGGGATGCTTCCCCGCCCTTTTTTACGTTTCGACGCCCTTGTCACACGCACACCCCGAGCGTCGGGAAACAGCGGAAAAAATGCCCGTTATTTTACACCTGTCTTTCAATTCTCTACGCGCCTGAGCGGTCCAGCCTGATCTGCGGAAACCGCAGAACGCGGCGGCGTCAGCAAGCGGATGTCCGCGAACTTGGCCATGTCCAGCGTCCCGGGATCTTGCGAGGAGACAGCGAATCCGATCGCATTGCCGGGCGGCAGCTCCAGCTCACACTCGGCGAAAGGGTACCAGTTGCGGCCATAGCTGGAGACACAGGCTTGGAACGTCTTGCCGCTACGGATGATCTTGAGATAAACCGGGAGCCGAAGTGGGCGTCCGGTGCGTTTGACGACCACAGCCGTCGCATCCGGTTTCCGGGTTTGCAGGAACAGCTCGCCGCTGCCGAGAAACCCGAAGAGCAGGCCGACCCCATGCGAAAAGTCGTCCCCTTTCACCAGCAGAGCGGTAATGGCCAACCCGTTCTTATCGGCGATCATCTTGACTTGCGCGGACAGCGAATAGTCGCCTGAGACTTTCGTCCACACGAACCGGCCGCAGTCGGAACCTGCCCACATGCCTGTGCCCGTGCTCTGAACAACCAGCGTTTCACCCAGTTGCATCGTGCTGCCTTGTGGCGTGGGTTGCCCAAGGTTGACACTGTGCCATTTCGGTTGGACGCGGGCGGTGAACAGCTCCGGAATGGGCGCAGAGAGTACCGGCTGCGGAGGTGTGACCGGCAAAGGCGTGCCTTGTTGGGGAGCGCTCGCTTTTGGGGCGGGAGCAGCAGGTTCAGCGTGAGGTTGTGTCCCGCTGACCGGCTGTGCCGAGGTTTTCGCCGGTTCCGCATCGCCGTTGACAGGCCTCTCGGTTTCGGGTGCCCGTAGAGCCGCAGAAAGCGTCTTACTCTCTGGGCGTCCGGCGAACTTACCGCGGAGCCACGTCCACGTCTGTTCAAACGAATGTTCCCTGACGGCGATCAGGATTTCAGCCACGAGGACCAGGCCAAGGACGGGGATGAGCACGTGACGCCGCGAAGGCAGAGGTATCGTGAGACGGGCAAAGACACGGCGCGCACCCCCAAAAACTCCGGTGGGGGCGGGCGGCGTCACATCCAGTTGCGCCAAGGCTCCCCGGATATCGGCGGCGACAGCCTCACTGTCGGGCTGGCGTTTCTCCGGATCGATCTCGAGCATCCGCATGACCAGTTTCTGCGTAAGCAACGACACGTGGTGCGCATGTTTCCGGAGCGGGGCGGGAGGGTGCGAGACCCGCGCCCTGAAAATGTCTGCCGGCGTATCCTCTTTATTTGGAGGCTGCCCGGCCAACAGGTGGTAAAGCGTGGCGCCGAGGCTATAGAGGTCGCTGCGGTGGGTGTCTGCGGCTCCCCGGATCAATTCCGGGGCAATGTAGTACGGTGTGCCCAAAAGTGTTCCGCGGCTGTCACGGCGCCGTATGCCTGAAAGCCCGAAATCAACGAGCTTAGCGTTGCCGTCCCGGTCGAGCACGATGTTGCCCGGCTTGATATCACCGTGTACCAAGCCCTCGCGGTGAAGGGCAGACAACCCTTCCGCCACATCCAAAGCCATCCGCAGGGCCGCACGCTCATCGATGTGCCCCTCGCGCGCCAGCTTCTGGGCGAAATCCTCGCCCGTCACCAGCTCCATGACCAGAAAAGGATAGCCGTTTGAAAAATTGAGCGCATGCACCTGAGCCACCCGGGGATGATTCAGTTTCCCCGCTGCACAGGCTTCGTTGCGCAGGTGCTCGCAGGACTCCGGGTCGTCGGCATAACACCCCCGGACCAGTTTGATCGCCACGTCGCGCTTCAGGGATTCGTCGGTCGCGCGGTAGATTGTTCCCATCTCGCCTTCACCGATGCGCTGATACAAAAGGAAACCGCCCACACGCCCCGGCACAAAAACATTGCCTTTACATGTTGGGCAAGGCAGGCTTGAGAGCGGTTTTGCATGTGCCAGCGTCACAACCCCTTTACAGTGCGGGCAGCTGGTCTCCGCCACGCTTTCAAAAAAGATCCCGGTTTGGGGTACACTCCTTAAGCCCCCGGCAGGATCACGCTTCACCGGACGCAGAGCGGTCGTTCTATCTGATTCAGTTGCCACACTAGTATCCAAGCATGTTCGGGCTGGATTATCCCATAAGCGGGCGCACCAATACAACACCATATGCTGTAACCGCCGATTTACTGGAGCGCGCCTCAGGATTGACAGGCACTCACGTTTTTTTTAAAGTTAAAAAACCTCCGCTAAAAACAACACGATGCGTTTGGACGGATGGGTGCGGATGAGGCTGGAACTGGTTTCCAGTCACCCGACCTAAGAACATCACCACTGGAGATCCATATGCCCAAGATCCTGACTTTCGTTTTGGCGGCCGTGTTCCTTGCCGCGCGGACAGCCCCCGCCCAAGACATCTTCAAACTCGGGAAAGGCATTCCCGTAATCATTGTCCTCGCCGACTCCCACATCCCCGCCGAGCAGACCGCTGCCGAGGAACTCAAAACCTACCTCGCCAAAATGACCGGCGCCCGATGCGAGATCGTCTCAGAAGCACAGGCGGACGGCCCCGCAATTTTTGTCGGGCCAACCGCCTTCGCCAAAAGAAACGGCGTCGACTGCGCGAAGCTCGACAAGGAGGAATGGCTCCTCCGCGCTGCGGGCGGCAACCTCCTCATCGCGGGCGGACGCCCCCGCGGAACCCTTTACGCCGCCTATGAAATGCTCGAACGGTTGGGCGTCGTCTGGCCGGACGTCAACGTCGAATATGTCCCGGAAATCGTGTCGGAAACCATCGACTGGAACCTGCGGGGAAAACCGGCCATGATGAACCGCTGCATCTACCTCGGCCTCGGCAATTCCCCCCAGACCATCCGTTTCTTCGCCCGCAACCGCATGAACGCGCAGATTGTCATCCCGAAAGAGCTGGGCGGCTGCGAGCTCCACGGCGCCCCGGGCGGCTGCCACACCTTCCACGCCTACACCAGCACGAACTGGCCGGACGAATGGTTCGCCATGGACAAAAAAGGCCGCCGGATCCGCTCGACTGCAGGCTCCGGCCCCTCGCAAATCTGCCTGACCAGCCCCGACGTCCGCAAGGCCGTCTGCAGCCAACTGCGCGCCTTCATCAAGCGCGACCGCGAAAATGCCGGCTCGCCCGACCTCTACCCCCGCATCTACGACATCAGTCACAACGACTGCAACGGCGAATGCTATTGCCCAACCTGTACCGCCGTCCTCGAACGCGAGGGAGCCTACAGCGGCGTCCTGCTGGATTTCATCAACTGTATCGCCAACGACATCGCCGCCGACTACCCCGACATCCTCGTCCAGACCTTTGCCTACACCTTCACGCTCGACGCACCCAAACACATCAAACCAGCCTCGAACGTCATCATGCGTGTCTGCAAGCTCGGCTGCGAATTCTTCCCCTCCGGCAAGGCCGACACGCAGTTCCCCAACAGCCACCCGCGCAACCGGAACTACTACGACAATTTCCTCCGCTGGGCAGACATTTCGCCGAACCTGGCCGTCTGGGACTACTGGATCATCTACACGAAATCGTACCACCCGCCCTACCTCAACACCCGCCACCTTCAGGAAGACATCGCGTTTTATCGCAATCACACTGTCAAAACGCTGTTCGTCGAATGCGAATCCGCCGACAGAACCAGTTTCTTCCCCTTCAAAGTCTGGTTCGGGCTCAAGATGATGCTGGATCCCGGCCAGTCCTACGACGAACTGGCCGCACGGTTCTGCCGGGCGCAATACGGGGCTGCCGCCAAACCGATGCTGACGTTCATCAACACGCTGCAAGACCGCGAAAAAGCAGCCGACGTGGCGCTCGGCACCACCACGCCCAACGCCCTCCCCTATCTTGACCTTGACTTCTTCAAAACCGTCAACGCGCTCCTCGACGAAGCCGAACGCCTCGCCGCCGGCGATCCAAACGCCCTGCGCAACATCGCCCGCGAACGGGTTCCCGTCGATGCCGCCCTCCTGAATCTCAGCAAACGCTTCACCCCCACACTGCCCTCAGGCGGTCAGCCGCCCTGCGACCTTCAGGCCCTTTTCAACAGGTTCGCGACAAACACGCTCATCCAAGCCAACTTGTTCTACAACTCCGACGCCTATGCCCGCAACCGCGCCCAATTCGATTTAGCGAAGATCAAGCTGGAAACCGCAAAAATGCGTTTCACGGGCACACCCCTTCAACTGCCTCCCGCATTCGCAGGCAAGGAAGTGGTCGACGTCAACTGGTCAACCTTCGCGGACGGCAACAGCGTGAAAGTCGTCGAAGACGTTGACGGCGTCGCCGGCAAGGCCTGCATGCTCCTTGGCGGGGAGGGCAGAGCAGACTATCACCGCCTGCCGTTCCAAATGGGGCTCTACTGCCGCGCCAAGAAAAAATTCATGACCAGCAAATCCCTTAAAGCCGAAGAAATCCCCGGGGACGGCAACTTTCACCTCTATCACTTCGGCAGACACACCATCGAGCCGACCACCATCTTCTGGGCGCACTGGACGTGGCGGATGAGCATCTTGATCGACACCGCTTATTTTCCCGGCGGCGCCAATGACTGGGATGTCTACGCCTCTGTCAAACTCGTTGGCGCCCCCTATCAAAAGGACTCCAAAGAACCCGCAAAGGTTCTCGTTGACCGGGTGCTGTTGGTGCGGTAACCGGCGCCCCCCGAGATATCCGGTGTTCGATCAGTTGAAACCTTATTTCGAGGGCGCATCGCCGGTGTTTTGACCTCAGTCAAGTCACTAACGGAACCCCGCAAGCGGGGATCGGTCCCGTTTCCCGTGGCCGGGTTCCCTTCGCGTCACATCCAAGAGGGGGTCGGAAGAGCCATGTTTGAAATACGGGCGGACGTCCCGAACGTCCGGGGATGTGGCAAAACAGCCGAACCACAGGTGGGCAGGAGGAGTCGCCGAAACCCGCAACCTGTAACCCGTAACCTGTCCCCTTCAACCCGTAACCTCCTGACTTGCAAGGTTAAATGCACGGTGGAGGCGGAAGAGCGGTGCGATGATTTTCATGCGGCGTGTTCCTCGAAGTAGAGTTCGACCTTCTCCTCTGCGG
>JALHET010000244.1 GCA_022839525.1 Lentisphaerota bacterium | reverse complement strand
GGTCAGCAGCCTCCCCTGGCCGATCGCGATCTGACAGGTGTCGCCGGGGCGCCAGCGGTTGTCCTTCGCCCTCTCCTTCGTTCCCTCTAGCGGCAGCAGGCCGCGCGCTTCAGACGGCAGATCGATTCCCGTCGGCTGGCCTAACCCCAGTTTTCGCGCCTCGGCATAGATCGCGTCATATCCGATGACGTAGCCGAGGTGCGCGAAGTAACTGTTGCAGGACTGCTCGATCGCCTTGCGCAACGCAATGGCGCCGTGGCCGTACGTGTTCCAACAGCGCAACCGCATCGTCCCCAGCACAAACGCGCCGTCGCACGCATAGGGTTCTTCGGGGTTGAACCCGCTGCCCAGCAACGCCGCCATCGCGGTCACAGGCTTAAACGTGCTTCCCGGCGCGTACCGCCCGTCCAGCGCGCGGTTCAAAAGCGGCGTGCCGGGATCCTTGTTCAACCGGTTCCACACCCCCATGCTTGGCGCCGGGACAAAGCTGTTCAAGTCATACGCCGGCGCGCTCGCCATCGCCAGGATCTCGCCGTTGCGCGGGTCAACCACCACGCCCGCGCCCCGCCACCCGCTCAGCGCCTTTTCGAGCGCCCGCTGTATCGCCGCGTCCACCGTCAGGCGAATGTCGCGCCCGGCCTCCGCCGGCCTCCCTTCCCACACGGTATGTTTGTACCCGCGCGCATCCACACGGATGAGTTGTTCGCCTGACACGCCCGTCAACCAGGCATTGAACTGGCGTTCGACCCCCGCCATGCCGGTCATCTCGGGCAGGTAGAAATGAACCTTCTCGCCCGGACGCGGTTGCGGTCGGTCCCGCCCGACATACCCCAGCAGATGCGCCGCCAGCGTGCCGTGGGGATAAGAGCGTTCTGGCTGCACATAGATGTCCACTCCCGGGAACGCCTCCTTCGTCTCGGCCCAGCGCGCCAACGTCACCTGCTCCACGTCGCGCCACGCCAAGAGCGGCATCGGCAGGCTCTGCCGCACATGCGTCGCCACACGCTGTTTTGAGATCTGCCGCGGGACACCCAACACCCCCGCCAGACGGTCGATGTCCGCGTCCACCGCATCAATGGTGTGCTGCCATTTTCCGCGCTTGCGCAATTCTTCCACATAATAGGCGATGCAATAACTGGGGCGGTTCTCCGCCAGACAGACGCCGTTCCGGTCGAAGATCCGCCCGCGGGAGCCCGGCACCTGCACACGCCGCACACTCTGCCGCACCTGGTCGCGCGTAAACGCAACGGTTTCGACCACCTGCACGCGGTGCAGCGCCACGGCCAGAACCGTCAGCCCCGTCACAAACACTACCGCCAAAACAGCCAGACGCCAGCTAGCGGTCCGTTTCTGCCCACAATATCCCATTCTCCTCTTTCACCGGCCTTTTATTGCCGGAGAGGCGGTCGATCAGACCGCAGACCGCAAAACTCGAACAGCCGGCCACAAGCCCGGCCGGCACCGCATACCCGGCCGCCACCAGCGCGCGCCAGACGGAGGCAGGCTCCGGCAGGCCCAACCACGCGCGCGTCCACAGCGTCTGCACCACCGCCGCACACGCCACCAGCAGCGTGCCCTGCAGCAGCGTCGCCTCCAGAAACATCCGCTTCAACAGCCGCACCGCGCCGTAGGCGACCAGCAGAAAACCGGTTGTGCAAAAAACGGGCAACCCGCCCAACGCATCCGTCACCCCGCCCGCCCACACCAGCGCCGTCAGCGCCACAAGCGCCGGTTTGGTCAGCATGTGGTAAAGCGCCACCGCCGTCAGAAAACCGATTTTCACCGGCAACACCGGCGTCGCCGGGATCATGTCCTGCAGCAGCGCCGCCGCAAACAGCGTGACGGCCACAACGGGCAGGTTCATGTCAAGGCGCATGTTCCCCCCCCAGCGAAAGAATGAAAACCTCGTCCAGCGCCGCCATGTCCACCGCAGGCATGACCGACGCCTCGCGCGAAAGCCCGTTCGGCTCCAGGCGGCTCTCCAGCAGATACCCCACCGTCAGCCCCTTGGGGAACGTCTGCCCCAACCCTGAAGTCACCACGCGCGTGCGCGGAGCAGGCTCGAACTCGCGCGCCAGGTAACGGAGCCGCAGCGGGTCCACCACATACAACAACGCGAGTTTCGGATCGGCGGAAGGGGTCGAGCCGCCCCCGTACAAGATACCGCGCACCACGCCCACCCCTTCGCCCGGAACGTCCAATTCGCACGACACGCGGCTGTTGGGATCCGTGATCAGCATCACTTCGCTGGTATGCGGCGAGACGTCGATCACGCGCCCAGCGACGCCTTCGGGCACCACCACGGGATCTCCCTTCCGGATCCCGTGAAGCGACCCCTTGGCGAGCCGCACGCGTTGCCACACCTCCGAGGTGCCGCCCCGCGAAATCACCGGCGCGGCGAGCCAACGGCAGGACAGCGGCGGAGAAAAATCCAGCAGCGCGCGCAGCCGGGCAACCTCAGCCTCCAAGGCTTCAGCCTCCTCTGCCACAAGTTGCAGGCGCGCCACGTCACGCTCCAGCATCGCATTGCGCGACGCCTGACGGGCACGGGAAAAAACGGCTTTTGCGCGGAGCCAGAAGGTCCGCTCAAACCACACGAATGCTTTTTCGTAGGGGTAAAGCGCCTCGCGCGAAAAATCGCAGAAACCGGAACGCCAGAACACCAGCGCCCCGAGCGACAGCACCAATAGCCATACCCACAATTTCGTTTGCTTCACCCTGGTCACTCCCCCGTTTTATCGGGAAGGCAGAGACCAGAAAGCAGCCGGAGAAAGATCACCGTCCCAGCTTTGTCTTAGCCAGGAAATTCAGCTCGTTCAACACCACCCCCGTGCCTTCCGCGACCGCGCTCAGCGGGTCGTCGGCCAGCGTCACGGGCAATCCTGTCTGCGAGCCGAGCAACTTGTCCAGGCCGCGCAGCATCGCGCCGCCCCCAGCCAGCACCACACCACGATCCACGAGATCGGCCGACAACTCGGGCGGACACTTTTCAAGCGTGATCCGCACCGCGTCGACGATCGCGGAAACCGGTTCCTGCAACGCGTCACGAATTTCCTCCGAGGTGACAGTCAAGGTTTTTGGAAGTCCGGCCACCAAATCGCGGCCCTTGACTTCCAGCGTGCGCTCCTCAGCCAAAGGATAAGCCGAACCAATCGTGATTTTGATCTCTTCCGCAGTCCGCTCTCCAATCATCAGATTGTAAACTCTCCGCATGTATTGGACGATGCATTCGTCCATGGCGTCGCCGCCCACGCGGACACTCCGTGCGTACACGATGCCCGCCAGCGAGATCAACGCGACCTCGCATGTTCCGCCACCAATGTCGACGATCATGTTGCCGGCCGGCTCGGAAACAGGCAACCCGACACCGATGGCGGCCGCCATCGGCTCCTCGATCAGGAAGACTTCCCGGGCACCCGCATGCCGCGCAGCCTCTTGCACGGCACGCTTCTCAACTTCCGTGATATCACTCGGCACCGCCATAATCACCCGCGGTTTCACGAGCTTCGCCACGTGAACCTTGCGGATGAAGTAACGGACCATTGCCTCCGTAATATCGAAATCCGCGATCACGCCCGACTTCATCGGCCGGATCGCCACAATATTCCCCGGCGTGCGCCCAATCATTCTCCTGGCCTCTTC
>JALHET010000017.1 GCA_022839525.1 Lentisphaerota bacterium | reverse complement strand
ATTGCGCGTGAGGTCGGCTGGGGTGATCCTGATTTCGCGGCCCGTCAGTTCCGCCGCAGCGTTGGTGTCACACCGCGCGAGTATCGAGCGATGATCCGCTCGCGGCTCTCGCAGAGTTCCGGGTGATGCGCGCAGATTTCCCGGTCTTATCCGCAGGCTCAGCCCTTCGGGGCGATGTCGCCCCGCTCGGTCGTGTAATCCGGTAGGGACTCGTCGGGTTCATCACGGAGCCTGCCGGTCACCGTCTCGGTTCTGATCCGTGCCGTCTCTTGATCCTCTCGGCGTACCTCACAGTCGCACGGCTGCCCCTTCGGCGGCCTTGGCGAAGGGAGGTCAGACGATGGCTGTGACGGAGGAAGCGCGGGCTGCGCGGGATGCGAAGCTCGATGAGCTGCATGAGCGGCTGACTGGCGCGGTGGAGACGCTGGTGTCCGGTGAGGACTGGGCGCGGGCGTTGGAGTTCGCCGCGCGGTTCCGGTCGCGCTCGTTCAACAACACGCTGCTGATCTGGGTCCAGCACGAGGCCGCGTTCGAGGCTGGCCGGGTGCCGAACCCGGTGCCGTCGCATGTGGCCGGGTATCGGCAGTGGCAGCAGCTCGGTCGGCAGGTGCAGAAGGGCCAGCAGGGCTACATGATCTTCGCCCCGGTCACCGGCCGCTTTGCCACCAGCACGCCTGCTGATGCGTCGTCGTGGCGACGGCTGGATGTGCGGGAGAAGCCGAAGCCGGGCGAGGTGGTGCGCTCGATGGGCTGGCCTCCCGAAGCGGTGGCCCGGGTGCGCGAGGGCCTGCATGATGTGGCCGCGGCAGGGACAGGGCGGCGCGTGCGGGTGAGGGGCCTCGATGTGGCGGCAAAAACCGGCACAGCGGAATACGATGCGGGCGGGGTGCGGCGCAAGAATACATGGGTGACGGCTTTCGCCCCGTTCAGCCAGCCGACGGCGGCGCTGGCGATCATAGTGGAGAACGGCGAGTCGGGCGGCCTGACTGTGGCGCCAATGGTGCGGGACGTGCTGGTCGCGATGTTCGGGGAACCCGAACCTGCTCCGGATGAGAAACCTCCACTGCCGGTGGAAAACGCTGAAAGCAGGGGGGACTGAGATGCGCAAACGCTTCACAGAATGTCTCCGCAACCTGAACCCCCTGCTTCTCGCCTGCATGGCCGGGTTGACCGCCATCGGCGTGGCGTTTGTTTACAGCTCCTGTTCGGTGCGCGAGGATCCGGAGCTGCAGATGCTCTACATGCGGCACGCGGAGGTCGGGTTGCTCGGGCTGGTGCTGTGCCTTCTGACGGCGTGGATCGATTACCGCCCCGTGTTGCGGTGGAGCTGGCTGTTTTATCTGGTTTCTCTTGTGCTGCTGGTGTTGGTGCCGCTGATCGGTGAGGAGACCATGGGTGCCAAGCGCTGGCTTTTCGGGATACAGCCTTCGGAACCTGCCAAGCTGGCCGTCATCATGCTGCTGGCATGGCTGTTCAGTCGGCCAGATGGCCCGCGCGGCGTTTGGGTTTTTCTGTTGACCCTGGTATTGGTCAGTCTGCCAGTGGCCTTGATCCTGCTGCAGCCGGATCTCGGTACGGCGATGGTGTTGGCGCCGACCGTGTTGGCGATGCTGTTCGCGGCGAATGTGGCTCCCCGCCTGTTGTGGACGTTTGTGCTGGCCGGTGTGCTGGCAGCGGGGACGCTTCTGGGCGTGATCTATGCGGCGGAAAAAGTGCCGATGCCTCAGGAACGGCGCGAGGCGCTCATCCAGGCCACGCACCTGAGGCCACATCAGGTCAAACGGCTGCAGGTGTTCCTCTTCCCGGACAAGGATCTGCACGGGAGCGGGTATAACCGCCGCCAGTCCGAAATCGCGGTGGGATCCGGCGGCATGTGGGGAAAAGGGTACCTGAAAGGCGAACAGTATATGCTGGGATACCTGCCGCCCTCGGTTTCTTCCAATGATTTCATTTTTGCGGTGCTGGCCGAGGAAGCCGGTTTCGCAGGGTCGTTAACGGTATTGCTCCTGTTCCTGGGCGTGTTGGCGTCCGGGTTGTGGGTGGCGTTTCGTTGTCAAAACGATATGGGACGGCTGTTCTGTGTCGGCGTGGTTTCCCTGATCTTCAGCCATATGTTCATCAACGTTGCGATGACGATCGGGATCATGCCGATTACCGGCCTGCCGCTGCCGTTTATCAGTTACGGGCGAACATTCATGTTAACCATGATGGTTGCATTGGGTCTCGTCCAAAGCGTGTCCATACACGGACGTAAAGCAGAGATGGCGTTTTGAAAAGGAGGGGTCATGTTGTTCGGATGGTTTAAGAAAAGCGCGCCGAAGCGCGAGATCGTGGTTAATGTCGAGAAACTCGAGACGCGCGTGGCCGTTGTGGAGAACGGGCGTGTGGAGGAGTTTCAGGTGGAGCATCCCACCGAGGAACGCCTCGTGGGGAGCATTTATAAAGGGCGTGTCCAGAACCTGGAGCACGACCTGCAGGCGGCGTTTGTGGACATCGGTCTCAAAAAGAACGCCTTCCTGCATTATTGGGACATGCTGCCGGACGACGACAGCCGGCTGGATGACGACGAAGAGAATGTCCGGCCTTCGCGCCGCCGGCGCGTTTCGAACGAGGAGATCGCCAAACGGTTCCCTCCCGGCTCCGAGATTGTGGTGCAGGTGACCAAAGGGCCGATCGGCACCAAGGGCCCCCGTGTCACCGCGAACCTGAGCCTGCCCGGACGGTATCTGGTGATGATGCCGGGGACGCGCCTGCGCGGGGTGTCGCGCAAGATCGGCGACGCCAAGGAGCGGCAGCGCCTCAAAAAGATCCTTGACCGGCTGCCGCTGCCCGACGACGCGGGACTTATCGTGCGGACGGTGGGGGCAGGCGCCAGCAAGCGGGCGTTTGTGCGCGACCTGCGCAACCTCTGGGAATCGTGGAACGAACTGCAGAACAACATCAAGAACCTCAAGCCACCGTCCTGTGTCTATCAGGAGCCTGACCTGATCGAGCGTGTGGTGCGCGACTGGCTGACGGAAGAGATCGACCGCGTGACGATTGACGACGGCGACGCCTATCAGCGCATCCGCGATGTGGCGGGCAAAATCTCGCGCCGCGCAAAAAACATGATCACCCAGTATGAGGGGCAGTTGTCGATCTTCGAGCACCACGGCATCGAACGGCAACTGGAAGAAGCTTTCCGGCGCAAGGTGAACCTCAAGTCGGGCGGCTATCTGGTGTTCGACGAGACCGAGGCGTTGATCGCGATCGACGTGAACACGGGGCGCCACCGCGGTAAAGGTTCGCAGGAGGATGCGATCCTTGAGGTGAACCTCGAGGCGGTTGAAGAGGTCGCGCGCCAATTGCGGCTGCGCAATATCGGCGGGCTGGTCGTGGTGGACCTGATCGATATGAAGTCCCGTAAGCACCAGAACACGGTGTACAAGGCCATGAAGCAGGCGCTGAAGCGCGACCGCGCGCGGACGAACGTGCTGACGATTTCCGAGCTGGGGATCATGGAGATGACGCGGCAGCGGCAGGAGGAGAGCCTGTTGTCGCAGATGTACGCCAATTGCCCCTACTGCCGCGGACATGGCCTGATCAAGTCTCCGTTGGCGTTGAGCGTGGACATTCAAAGGCAGATTGCGGCGCTCATGCGCAAGGCGCGCCACAAGGGGCATGACGTGGTGGAGTTGCAGATCGTCGTGGCACCGAGTGTGCTGGAACGCCTGCGGAACGAGGACGAGGCCTTTTTGGTGGAACTGCAACGGCGGTATACAGGCCGGCTGACCTTCAAGTCCGAGCTGCACCGCCATCCCGAGTCATTCTGTATTGCGGACGGCCAGAGCGGTAAGATTTTGTATTCCGTCAATGAGTCAAAAACGGTATAACTATGGCGTGGCTCGGGAAGGCCGCAGGAGGAAAACCAACGGGAACCCGGTATGAAGAGAACAGCGATTGTGATGTGCGTGGCCGGCGTGATGCTGGCCGGCTGGGCGCAGGCTCAGGGCGGCGGCAGTATGCCGGCTCCCGCGTCGGGATTGGAGATCACGGCGGATAAATTCGAGGTCGACCAGAAAACAGGGTGGACGACCGCTTCCGGCAATGTGATGATCCGCACCGGGGAACGCGAGCTGAAAGCCGACCGTGTGCGGTTGCATCAGGAGAAGGGCGATGTGCAGGCCCGCGGCAACGTGGTGATCCGGCAGAGCGGGTTCGGCTCGTGGGCCGGTGACTACATCGAGTACAACTACAAGACGGGCAAAGGGCTCACGGGAACAGGACTGTTCAACGCCGGCGTCTTCCGGGTCAGTGCCCATGAGGTGACGCGCCGCGACGACGGGCGGTACGATATCCAGAATGCGGCGGTGACCACCTGTACCAACGCGCCCGGCCACCAGCACTGGCGCATAACGGGGGACGTGCGGTTCAAAGACAACGATTACATCGAGATCTACGACGCGGTACCGTGGCTGTTCGGCGTGCCGTTCGCCTACTTGCCCTACTGGTTCAGGGACATCGACACGCACTACGGGTTCCGTCTCATCCCCGGGTATACCTCCAAATGGGGCGCGTACCTGCTGGGCGGTTATGTCTACAATGTCCACGACTCGCCGCACGGGAAGGGACCCAAGCTGGACGCGACAACGCATGTGGATTACCGTACGCGGCGCGGCGTGGCCGTGGGGCAGAACGTGTACTGGGATTTGAAAGAGGCGGGACGCGGGAAACTGGAAACCTATTACGCGTGGGACCAGGACCCGCCGGACGACAGCGATGACATAAACTGGATGTCCGACATGGATGACGAGCGTTACCGCGTCAGGCTTTTCCATGAGACGGATCTTTCGCCGCGCGACCAGTTCATTCTGAGGGGAACGGTGAACAGCGACTCCGAAGTGAGGCAGGATTTCTTCGACCGCGAGAACCGCGGGGAGAGCGTGCCGATGAACTTCGTCTCGATCGAGCACCGCGAACACACCTGGGCGGCGGGGACGGTGGTCAGCGGCCCGCTCAACGATTTCTACAGCGGGGTCTCGCGCCTGCCGGAAGGCTGGCTGAACGTGGTGCCCCAGTCGGTTTTCGGCACCGGGCTGAATTATGAGAGCCAGACGCGCGCCGGCTACCTGAACCGCGACGCGGCCCGCTATGAGCGGGCGCTGCCGGAATACATGTATTACCCCGGATCGTGGGCCGACTATAACCTGGCGCGCGTGGACACGGCTCACCGCCTGACGTACCCGGTGAAGGTGTGGGATGTCTTGAGTGTGGTGCCGCGGGCGGGGTATCGCGGGACTTACTATTCCGAGACCGAGCGGGCCAACGACGTGTTCCGCCACTCCGCCGACCTGGGGGTGGAGGCGTCGGTGCGCGGCACGTCGGATTGGAACAACGGTTACCGGCATGTGGTGGAACCGTACCTCGATTACAGTTATCAGCCCACGCACTACGAACGGCGCAGCAGAAGGGCCTCCGGTGACAGTGATCTGCCCACACACTACGACAGCGATATCGGGAGGGTCTACGGCTATGACCGCTTCGACCGGTCGATCGAGTGGTTCGGCCAGTTCGGCATGGACGGCACATGGCTGCCCTATGATTGGCACGGCGTACGGCCGGGGGTGCGCAACCTCCTGCAGACGCGCGACGAGAAGAACAGGATGCGGACCGTGTTCGAGTGGGACGTGTATGGCGGGGTGCAGTTTGATTCCGAAGGGCCGCTCAATGAAGAAGGTCTGCGCATGGCCGGCACCAAGATCGTCTACTCGCCGACCAAAAAACTGGACATCAAAGCGCTGGGAGAGTGGGATACGGAGAAAGACACTGTGGCGTATGCCGATTTAAGCGCGTTCTATCAGCTCACGGAAAAATTCCGTTTCGGCGGCGGCTACTTGGGACGCGACCATCAACTGTACGACTACGATAAATCGCCTGTGGATGCGTGGAACCGCGTGAGGGAGAATCTGGGGTACGCCGGGTTCACGCACGATATCAACGAGGCGTGGTCGTGGAGCACCTTCGTGCGTTACGACCTGCGCAACAACGAACTCGACGAGGTCGGCGGGTATATTCAGTACAGCCTCGACTGTCTGGTCTTCCAATTGCGCACCACCTATGTCAACAGCTACGACCGGATCGACGGAACCGAACGGGATGACGATTTCCGCGTGGCGATCATGATGTGGCTGAAAGCCCAGAACAAGACGCCGGACGACGAATGGCTTACATGGTGAGGTCTGTTCCCGTTGCGCGGGAGTTTTTTCAGGGGGGCGCGCGCGGGCTGGAGATCCGACGCCGGGGTTCGGGTGTGGTGCGGCGCAACCCCTGAAGGAACCATGTGCCCGGTTTACCTGACCGTCACAAGCGACGCGCTGTGCGGATCAAGAAACATTCCGCAGTCGGGATGGAGCTGCAGGAACGAGCTCGGCAGCATGTTCGTGACGGGACCCTCCAAAGCCCCCTTCACGGCCTCGGCCTTGCGCGCATCGGGGCACGTGCAGACGATTGCCTTCGACCAGAGAATCTGCTTCATCGACATCGAGAATGCGTGCGTCGGAACTTCGTCCTTCGTCGCGAACCAGCCCTCGCCGACCTGCTGCATCCGGCACTTGTCATCCAGCGGCACCACCTTGTAGGCGCGCGCGCAGTCGATGTCCGCCGGCGGATCGTTGAACGCAAGATGGCCGTTCTCGCCGATGCCGACGCATGCGACATCGATCGGAGCGGCGCGCAGGAGTTTCTCCAGGCGCGTGATTTCGGCCTCCGGATCTGCGGCCTCACCGTCCACCTCGTTGAATGCCTTCAGCGGCTGCGGCGTCTTGGAGACGAACCGCGTACGCATGTAATTGCGAAACGACGCCTTGTGCGTCACAGGAATGCCGACGTACTCATCGAGATGGAAGCCCGTCACCTTCGTCCAGTCGATGCCCGGCTCCTTCACAAACGCCTCAAGGAACTCGAACTGGCTCGCACCCGTCGCCACGATGATACGGGCCTCGCCACGGAGTTTGATCGCCTCGCGAACCTTGTCGCCTGCCATCTTCGCCGCATGTGCGGCCATATCCAACTTGTCTTTTCCGATGTGTATAATCATTGTTTCTTATCTCCTCGCATCATACGGGGTTAACAGAGGCGGAACCACCGTTTCACATTCCGGGACATCTGTTGTTGACTGTACCTTTTGTTTCCGGCATTTGTCGCATTAATCTATCGGAAAATGTGGGGATCGTCCAGCTCTGATTTCATCCTGTTGGCTCCTCTCCTCCGGGATCTCCTTGTGTCGGTCTGAACGTTATCCGATTCTTGCGGTTTTAGCAATTGCATCTTAGCAATATAAGGTCAAAAATAAAAAACGCCCCGCGTACCGCTTTCCACGGATTGCGGTTACGGATTGCATGGGAGGGGCGGAATGGCTTATCCTAATTGCCTTTTGGAGCATAAGCATGAGCGATAAAAAAGTATCGATGGCAGATTTCGAGTCGTTGCTGGATGCGCAGTTGAGCACCTACCGGAAAGGGTTCAATCCCGGTGACCGCGTGCGCGGCACGGTCAGCAACATCACCGGACAGTATGTCGTTTTGGACGTGAGCGCCAAGCGCGAAGGCTTGGTGCCCATTGCGGATATGACGAACGGGGACGGGACGCTGCGCTGCAAAGTCGGCGATTCCGTCGAGGTGATTTTCGCGGGCATGCAGAACGGCACATTCCTCTTCTCGGGCAACATCGACGCCAAACCGGTGATCGACCGCACGCTGGCCGACGCTTATGCGCGGCAGATGCCGGTGGAAGGTCACGTCGAGAAAGAGATCAACGGCGGCTACGAGGTGACCGTCTGCGGCAAGCGGGCGTTCTGCCCCTTCTCGCAGATCAGCCTGTTCCGTCAGGAGGGCGCGGAATACATCGGCCACACGTTCAACTTTCTGATCTCCGAGTACGGCGAGGACGACCGCGGCACGAACGTGATCGTCAGCCGCCGCGCACTGCTGGAGAAAGAGCGGGAAACGCAGCGCGAGGAGCTGATCGCGGATCTGTACGTCGGCATGGTCGCCACGGGCACGGTCACGCGCCTCGTGGAATTCGGCGTGTTCGTGGATCTCGGCGGTGCCGAAGGGCTGATCCCGCTGAAGGAGATTGCCTGGGTACGCGACGTGAAACCCGAGGACGTGGTGAAAGTCGGCGATAAGGTGGATGTGCAGATCAAGGAGCTCGACTGGGACCGCAACCGCATCTCGCTCAGCCTGCGCGGCGCGCAGGGCGACCCGTGGGACGATGCGGTCGCACGTTTTCCGCAAGGCACGACATTCATGGGCACGATCACCAAGCTCGAAAAGTTCGGCGCGTTCGCGCAGCTCATCCCCGGCGTCGAAGGGCTGATCCCGATCAGCAAACTGGGGGGCGGGCGGCGGTTGATGTCCGCCCGCGAAGCGGTGACCGAAGGGCAGGAGCTTCTGCTGCAGGTGGACAGCGTGGACATCGAACGCCGCCGTTTCAGCCTCAAGCCGGTCGACGAGCGCGTCAAGGCGCTTAAGCCCGGAGAGTTGGCCGAGGGCGTGAACGTCGAGGGCATCGTCGAGTCCATCCAGCCGTTCGGTGTTTTTGTGCGCCTTTCCGAGGCGAAAACCGGGCTGCTGCACATCAGCGAGACCGACACACCGAAAGGCGGCAACCCGGCGGCCAAACTCGAAAAGCAGTTCCCGCCGTCAAGCACGATCAACGTGGTGGTCAAGTCCGTCGAGGGCGACCGCATCTCGCTCACGCTCCCCTCCAGGTGGGAGACGCGCGGCGGCGACGAGGGCAACGATGTCGCAAGCTGGCTCGCGTCTAACAAGGGAAGCGGCGCGCTGGGCTCGCTCGGCGACGCATTCGCAAACCTGAAGCTGTAGCGGGAGAATGTCCAATATCCAACAGGGAATGTTCAATGTCCAAGTATTCATTCTTCCGATGAACATTCCATGTGGGTTATTGGATGTTCCCAAAACCGCTAAAGACACATGGAACCTATAGAGCCTGTCCTTGAAGTCACTTCCCCCAACCGGCGCGTGCGGGCCGAGGTGGCGGTCGAGACCGTGTGGATCGGCGCAACCGTGTATCCCGGGTGCCCCGTGTGGCGCGTATGGTGCGACGGGCGGCCAGTCGTGGACACCTCGACCCTCGGGCTGCTGCCCAAGAAAAAAGCCCTGCCGCTGGCGTATGCCATGACATTGGCGCGTGTCACGCGGCACCGCGCGCAGACCGGCATCGGCCCCGCGCGCGCGGTGAAGGCGCGGTTCCGCGGACGCGATGGGCGCGAACTCGAAGCCCTTGTCCGCGTAACGGACCAGAGCGCGTTCTGCGCCATACGGCAGCCTCGCAAACGGATACAGGACGGCGCAGACCTGTCGGCCACACGTTTTCCTCAAGGGTCGGTGCTGCTGGAGAACACGGGGGCGCCCAACGTTCAACGTTCAACGTTTAACGCACAACGGGAGAAACCCCAGGTGCGCTTCGCACCGAGCGGGAAGCTGATCGCCTTCTGGCGGCACGGGCTGGAGCAACACATCGTCTTCTTCGACCGGCCCGGCGACCTCGCGGAGCGGCGCTTCGCGGCCATGGAGCGCGTGGAGGAACTGGTGGTCACGGACGGGCGCCAGGGCTGCGCGTCTTTGTTTCTGACGGTTCCCTTCACCAGGACGGCCTTGCCCGCGCCGGTCTTCGGCGACGCCGTGACGCCCGCCTACCGGGCGGCGTTCGGGCTCATGGTCGGGTGCGGCGGCGCGGGCGAAGAGTTCTGGATGATGCGCGGCGAACCGGGCGAGTTCGCGGTGGCGGCGCGGCGGCAAGGCGATGTATGGCGGGTCGCCGGCGTCACCGCCGAGGCGCGGACGCTGACCATGCGCTTCGAGGACGTGTGGCTGCGTACGCCTCCCGAGTTGCGGGCGCGGCGCTACACGGTGGAGATCCTGCGCGATCCGCTCAAGGACGAGGCGGGCGACCCTGTTGAGGAGTCGTTCCCGGATCAGGCACCCGATGTGCGCGTGGCGCTGGACCTGGCGAAAAACGGCGGCTTTCTGCTCACCTTCCGTCCTCAGCCCGTTGCCTAAAGCGAAGGTGTTTAATCCGCTCTAGCGGATCGGGAACAGCAGGAAAACGCCGACCGTCCAGAGCGCGTGCGACACGACGCACGCCGTGAGGTTCCCTCGCCAGCGGTAGAGCGCGCACCAGAACGCGCCCGCCGCCAGCGCGGTCAAAAACCAATATGGAATGTCTGTCGGTCTCACGTGCGCCCACGATAGTCATTTGAAATGACCCTGTCGCCCCCCCGAAGGGCACGTCCAATACGTTTGACGCCGCACTTGACCCCCCCGCCCCGTTTTGGCATCCTTTCCCCATAGAAAGGAACGCTGGAAAATGTCAACCCTCATTAAGAATGCCCATTTGGTTTCTCCGGGTGTCGAACTGTTTGGCGCGGCTCTGGAATTGGAAAACGGGCGGGTGAAAAAGGTTTTTACGGCCAATGAAACGTTGCCCACCGGATGCGGGGAGTACGATGCGGACGGCAAAATGGTGGTTCCCGGTTTCATCGACGTACACGTCCATGGCGGAATGGGTTTCGAAGTCACCAGCGGCGACAGCAAGGCCACGGGAATCATTGCGGAAGCCAAGTTGCGGGAAGGGGTGACGTCCTTCTGCCCGACGACGCTGACCCTTCCCGAGGAAAAATTGGCGGCGAGCCTTAGGAACATCGAGGCCTACCGCAAGGCTCCGACGGCCAGCAAAGTGGTCGGCACGCATCTGGAGGGCCCCTATATCAACCCCGAATGCGCCGGCGCCCAAAACCCGGCTTATCTCCGCAAGGCCGACATGGACGAGATCAGGCGCCTGAATGCGATTTCTCCCGTGGCGCTGGTCACCTATGCCATCGAGATGGAAGGCAATCTGGCATTCACCGCGGAACTGTGCGCGGCCGGCATTCAAGCGAGCTGCGGTCATACCAATGCCACCTATGCCCAATTCAAGGAAGGCATGAAGTCCGGCTTGACCCGTCTCACGCATTTCTGCAACCAGATGACCAAGCTGCACCACCGGGAAATCGGTTTGGTGGGCGCGGGTCTCATGGAAGACAGCGTCGCCATTGAAATGATCTGCGACAAAATCCACCTCTGCCCCGATATGATCCGATTGGCGTTCACGTCCAAGCCGATTGAAAAACTCCTCCTGATTACGGACGCGATGGAAGCGACCGGCCTGCCCGACGGGGATTATCAGTTGGGCGGCCTGGCCGTTAAAGTCTCCGCCGGCGCGGCCCGCCTCGCCAGTAACGGCGCCCTGGCCGGAAGCACCCTGCAGTTCAACACCGCGTTCAAGAATGTCGTGGAGGTGACGGGCTTGCCTCTGGCGGAGTTGGTCAAGACCACCTCCTGGAACCAGGCTCTGGACCTCAAACTGGAAAAGCTCGGAAAACTCGAAGCCGGATATATCGCCGACATCGCCGTCTTGGACGACGCTTTCCAAGTTGCCGCTGTCTTTATGGACGGGATCCGGAAACTCTGAGACCTCTGCCCGCGTTAGAACCGCTAGCCAACCGAGAGGAGCTTTTCATATGGCCATTACAGATTTTCTGGAAAGGAACGCAAAACTTTATCCCGCCGAAACCAGCTTGGTCGAGATCAACCCGGCCAATCAACCGGACCATGCCATGACGTGGCGCGAATATAACCTGATCGAGGCCACTTCCACTGAAAAATACCGGCGCGAGATGACCTGGAAGGAATTCGATGTAAAGGCCAACCGCTTTGCGAACCTTTTACTGACACGCGGGATCAGGAAAGGCGACAAAGTCGCGATCCTGCTCATGAATTGCATCGAGTGGCTTCCCATCTATTTCGGGATACTGAAAACCGGCGCGCTCGCCGTGCCGATGAATTACCGCTACACCTCCGATGAGATCAAATACTGTCTGGAGTTGGCCGAAGTCAACACCCTGATATTCGGGCCGGAGTTCATCGGCCGCATCGAGCAGGCGTTCGACCATCTCCGCGGGGTCAAAACGTTTTTCTACGTCGGGCAGGGGCTGCCCACCTTTGCCGACAGCTACGGCACGCTCGTGCAGTATTGCTCCTCCACCGCGCCGGCGGTCGAGCTGAATGACGGGGATGACGCGGCGATCTATTTTTCCTCCGGCACAACCGGGTTTCCAAAAGCGATCCTGCATACGCACGCCGCGCTGGTCTCTTCCTGTGTGACGGAGCAGAACCACCACTCGCAGACGCACCGCGATGTTTTCCTGTGCATCCCGCCGCTCTATCACACCGGCGCGAAAATGCACTGGTTCGGCAGCCTGCTGTCGGGAAGCAAAGCCGTGATCCTGAGAGGTGTCAAGCCCGAATGGATCCTGCAGGCCGTGTCCGAAGAAAAGGCGACGATCGTCTGGCTGCTCGTGCCTTGGGCACAGGACATTCTCGACGCCATCGAACGCGGCGACCTCCGGCTTGAGAACTACCGTCTCGACACCTGGAGACTGATGCACATCGGCGCGCAGCCGGTGCCCCCCAGCCTGATCCGCCGGTGGAAACAGGTCTTCCCTGAACATCAGTACGACACCAATTACGGTCTCAGCGAATCCATCGGCCCCGGCTGTGTCCACCTCGGCGTTGAGAACATACACAAGGTCGGCGCGATCGGCAAAGCGGGGTATCTGTGGAAGACCTCCATCGTCAAAGACAACGGCGGGCCGGTTCCCCAAGGCGAAGTCGGAGAGCTGATCGTCAGCGGCCCCGGCGTGATGAAGTGCTATTACAACAACCCCAAGGCAACCGCGGCCATACTAAAAAACGGGTGGCTCTACACGGGCGACATGGCCCGGATGGACGAGGACGGATTCATCTATCTGGTCGACCGCAAAAAAGACGTCATCATCTCCGGCGGCGAGAATCTGTATCCCGTACAGATCGAAGACTTTTTGCGCACGCATGCCGCCATCAAAGATGTCGCCGTCATTGGCCTTCCCGATGACCGGCTCGGCGAAATCGCAGCCGCCATCATCCAGTTGAAAGAAGGCATCCGCTGTACCGAAACGGAGATACAGGAGTTCTGCCTGGGCCTGCCCCGTTATAAACGGCCGAAAAAAATCATTTTTGCGGAAGTGCCGAGAAATCCTACCGGTAAAATCGAGAAGCCCCGCCTCCGCGAAAAGTATTGCGGCATGCCGCTCGTCGAAGCGCAGACGACGCGGTAGGAATGCTGGGTTACAGGTTACGGGCTACAACCCTCTCCCGTATCCCGGATTTGTCTGTTTGCCGATCTGCCGGGAAAACGGTATGATGAACACGTCTTTAAAGGAGAGCTCCCCCTTCCCGCCTAACAGCCTAATCGCCGAACGCGGGCGGAGCCCGCAACCCGAACGCCTCACCACGAAGGCACCTAACCGCCTTCTCGGAGTTTTTCGCATGGAACCGATCGATGCCCTCACCGCCCTTTCCCCGCTTGATGGTCGTTACGCCAATAAACTCGACGCCTTGCGCCCCGTCTTTTCCGAGGCAGGCCTGATCCGGCGCCGTGTCGCCGTGGAGGTGGCCTGGCTCGAAGCGCTGTGCGACGCGCAGGCTATTCCCGAGGCCCGCAGTCTCACAACCGATGAGCATGACTTCCTGCGGACACTCGCCGACGGGTTTACAACCGAAGACGCGCGCCGGGTCAAGGCCATCGAGTCAGTCACCAACCACGATGTCAAAGCCGTGGAATACTTCATCAAGGAGAAGCTTGCGGGAACAACGCTTGAAGCGCTCGGCGAGTTTGTCCACTTCGCGTGCACCTCGGAAGACATCAACAACGTGGCGCACGCCCTGATGCTGCGCGACGGCCTGCGCGTGCTGCGTGCCGCCCAAGACAAACTGACCGGCCTGCTCGCGGCCTTCGCCGAAGAAACCCGCGCCGTCGCGATGCTCGCGCACACGCACGGGCAGCCCGCCTCGCCCACCACGCTGGGAAAAGAGTTGGCGGTGTTTGTCCATCGCCTGCGCCGCCAGGCCGCACAGCTCGACGCCATCGTCCTGCCCGCCAAACTGAACGGCGCGGTCGGCAATTTCAACGCGCACCTCGCCGCGTATCCCGGCGTGGACTGGGAGGCGCTGGCAAAAACGGTGATCGAAGGCCGTTTCGGCCTCAGCCAGAACGTGCTCACCACGCAGATCGAATCGCACGACGGCATCGCGGAGCTTTTCGACGCACTGACGCGCTGGAACACGGTGCTGCTCGATCTCAACCGCGACCTCTGGACCTATATCTCCCTCGGCTATCTCGGGCAAAAGACGGTGAAGGGCGAAGTCGGCTCTTCAACCATGCCGCACAAGGTCAACCCCATCGACTTCGAGAACAGCGAGGGCAACCTCGGCATGGCCAACGCGGTGCTGGAGCACATGGCCCGCAAACTGCCGGTCTCGCGCCTGCAGCGCGACCTGACCGACTCCACAGTCCTGCGCAACATGGGCGTGGGCTTCGGCTACTCGCTGACCGCGTATCACTCCACGATCAAGGGTCTCGGAAAAATCACGCTGAACGCCGGCCCGCTAGCTGACGACTTGAACGACGCATGGGAAGTGCTGGCCGAGCCGGTTCAGACCGTGATGCGCAAGCTGGGCAAGGCCAACCCCTATGAGCAACTCAAGGAGCTGACGCGCGGCAAGAAAATGACCGCCGGGCTCATGCGGCAGTTCATCGAGGGGCTCGACCTCCCGGCCGACGACAAACAGCGCCTGCTCGCCCTCACGCCCGCGACCTATACCGGCATCGCCGACCGGCTGGTCGACGCGATCCAGTAAGGGGTTCAGTCGATTCGCTCGATCTTTACGGAATGGAATTTGACTTTTCCGGACGCGCCTTCGCGTACAACAAAGGAGTACGGCACACCGTTTGACTTGCTAAACTCGATCACGTAGCGCTGTACGCCGGATTCGCCGCGAGGTGTCCTGATGCGTCCGCAGGCTGTCGAAAGCACGGGCTTGAAACGCATGAGCTGCACGTTGTAGATGCGCGACTCCCGATCATCCGGCTGCACGATCTCCAGATCCGCCGTGAAACGCAACGTTGTCCCCTTGGGGACATCCCACACCTTAGGCGGGATCACTAACCGTCTCAGGCCATCTGTCAGCACGTACCAGCCGTCCTTCTTTGGCACCGGCTTGCCGTCCTCCGTGCCGTCGTCGTCAGCGATGAACTTCAGCTCCGTCATCGGATCGTCGCTCTTCCAAAGCAACTGCGGCTTCTTCGCTGCGGGCGCGACCGCCTCAGCGAAAATGGGGCTGCCTGCGACCTCGAAGAAGTTGACAGGCATGACTTCGAAACGATAGGTCTTTCCGGTTTCAAAATATCCGGACGAAAACTTCAGCGTCATCTCGGACGAGCGTTCTGCCGGACGCAGGTAGAACTGCGTGAATTTTTCCACCGTCTTGAAGGGACGCCACCCCTGCGCTGTCTTCTCCGCTATGGATATCCGGTAGCGGTATGCCGCATCCCCACCCTCTGCCACCGGCGGCAACGCGAGCGTGAAGCCCGTGAACGGAGCGTCTGCCCGCACCTCCGGCCGGGCTCCGGCCGCGAACGCGGGCACGGGCGTGCTCTCTCTGCGACGCGCGATAGAATACGGCGCGGTCTTCGGGTCAAACGGCCACGGCACGCACCACGGGTCAAAGCGCTTGTATTCCGCGCCGTCGCGCACGTCGAAGCGGCGGAAGACGATCCGATCCGCGAACCCCTCAATCACCAACGCCCCGTAGTTCTCCTTGGAGGGCTCGTCGATCCCTGTAGAATCGCCCTGCCACACTTGCAGACATGTCGCGTTCACCGCCGTGAAGTTACCCTGCCAGATATTGTTCTCGTCCCGCAATGATCCATGCGCGTGCCCGGAGAGGTGGATTACCCCCGGATGGTTTTCGAAGAATTTGCGCCTGTAGCCGTTGCCCCAGGTGACGCTGTTCGCCACCGTAGCGGCGGGCGGCAAATGGTCAACCACGAACACGGGCTTTCCGCCTGCGGCGGCCTCGGCGTCTGCAACCGCCTGTTCATAAGCCTCCGCCCCCTTCTTGTCGCCGTATTCACAGTCGCTTGTCCACTGCGGGAACACGAGGAACGTGTAGCCGTTGACCGTGATCTTGTCCGTCATCTTGTGCGGTATGCCGAGGCGTTTCGCCACATCCGCATAGCACGCCGCGCGTTGTTCAGTCGTGGATTCGCGCACACGCGGGCCGTTCCACTCGTACACGTCGTGCCAAGCCCATGCGTAGATCTCCTGCGGCTTCTTTTTCGCGTCCGCAAACGTTTCGTCCATGATCGCACGGTAGGCTTCGTAGCCTGTCGGGTAGTAGTGATCCGCGATATCGCCGTTGTTGATGACAGCGTCCACGTCGAACTTCCGGAAAAGTTCCAACGCCATCTTCACCCGGGCGCAGCTTTCGCGCGTCTTGCCGATGTGCGTGTCCGTCATCCAGCCCGCACGGAAGAGCGGTTCTTCGTCTTCTTTTGCCGTGCCGCCCGTCGCGACAACTTCGTAGATCGGGTGCGCGGCACCTGCGGTGACGGAAACTGCGGCTAACACCGCCGCCCAAAAAGTGGCCATCACTCTTTTCAAACTTCTGTTCCTTTCTATCGATCCCGATAACGATGCCTCAGGTGGGAGGGACGCCCGGCTCCAGACTCCCCACCATTCACCACTCACAACTTACCACTTGTCCCCGTCAGCGGCGCGGAGGTAAAAGAGACGACTCCAAAATCCGCAAAAAAGTGTCGATCCC
>JALHET010000243.1 GCA_022839525.1 Lentisphaerota bacterium | reverse complement strand
GTACCGCTGGCACGGCCCTGATTGGCGGCATAGCCGCCCGTTCCAATGCCAGCCCCCAAGCGAGTGCTGACAGCCGTGACCGTACCGCCGTTGATGGTCACCGTGCCACCGCCGCCGTTGGCGCCGCCGCCGATGCCGGAAGCGAAGTTTACGCCGCCGAAAGCCGTCACGACGCCGCCGTTGATAGTCAATGTACCGCCATCACCCTTGTTACCGCCGCCGATGCCCGCGCCACAATTGCCGCCGTACGCAAGCAGCGTGCCCGCCTCGTCACTGGGGGCATTGGTGATAAAGAGCGTCCGCCCCGCCGCGACTTCGAGGCCCGCGCGATTGGGGCCGGAGGCGAGCGCGTTCGTCCCCGCGAGGGAAAGCGACACGTTGGCGCCCGTTCCCAGCGCGAAGGCGCACTGGCCGTCGCCACTCGCCTTAAGCGTCAGGTTCGAGAGCGTGACCGCGCTCGTCACGCCGTCCGCGATGACAACGCGCACGCCGCCAGCCGTGTTGGTGCCTGAAAGCGTGAAGGGGCCCGCGTTCGTGAGCGTGAGCGTGGCCGAGATATACGTCCACCCCTCGCCGTCCGAGCCGGCGGAATCGAGGGCGGTGCCGTTGACCGTTACCCCGACGGGGCTGGCGCTTGCGGCGGCCGCGAACAGACCCGCGAAAGCGAGCGCGAGGATGGTTTTCGCGTTTATTGTGGTGTTCCTTTCCGTTGAGGACAAGCGACGCGAGACGAGAAAGAGGTCTTGCGTCTCATGTCTCTTGTCCTTCCGTGTGTGCCACAAAGTTGCGCGTGCCGTTGCAAGCGGGATATCCCGCGCAACTCCAAAAGGGGTTGCCCGCATTGCGTCCCTTGCGGGCGACGATCTTGCGCATAGGCTCGCCGCAGTTGGGACAGGACGGGGCGTCCTGCTTTGCCAACTGCGCGTCGCGTGTCTCCAGACGCGCCTTGGAAAGCCGCCTCGCGGCCCGTCCCGGCCCGCGCGGAGCCCTCGACGATGTTCTGCCGCGCGCTGCGGGCCGCCCCCACCATCTGGCCGACGGTCTTGCCGAGCGCGTCGTTGGTGCGGTCGTAGTTGCGGCGGCAGAACGCGCAGGTGGCATGGTACACCAGACAGGTGTAGCCGAAGGCGAAGGTCTTGCGGTAACCGCCATACGCGCCGATGATCTGCGTCATGCCTTCGTCTCCTTTTTTGGCTGGCGCGGACACGAGACGCGAGACGTGAAAAGAACTTTCGCGTCGCGCGTCGCGTGTCCTGCCCTACCCGCCGCCCTGCGGCATCTCCCTGCCTTAGAAGCGCAGGGCGATGCCGGCGGTGGCGACGAAGCTGGAGTAGTCGACTTCGGCGCGGACGCCGCCCAGCGAGACATCGGCCTCGTCGATCCACTCGTAACCGGCGTCGACCTGAAGGCCGATGTTATCCGTCAGGTATGCCACGAGCCCCAGACGCGCGCCCACGCCGGGAAGGCAGTCCGTCTCGGTCCGGCGCGCTTCGCCGCATTCGGCCTCCAGATGGGAAAAATTGCAGAGCGCCTCCACGCCGCCGAAGACGTCAACCCGGTCGAAGGCCCGCCACGTGAGTTTCGGCCCGATCCCGACCTGGTAGAGGTCGCTGGAGAGCCGTGCGCAGATCCGCCGGCCGGGAATCGTCTGGCCCGACGACCCGCCCAGTTCTTCGCGGTAAGGCAAATAGGGATCGGAGTCGGGCTTGAAATTCGTGAAGTTGTCTTCGTCCGGAAACGGACCGTCTTCGAAGAGGTGATAGTCTTTCCACGACCGTGATGTCACCGTGCCGCCGCCGGACTGGCCGCAGGCGTGCGACTTCATGTCCCAGTAGCCGGCGAAACGGAGGGAGAGCCCCGCGGCGAAACGCCCGCTAGAGTAGAAGTCGCGCCCGGCGGAAATGCTGATGCCGAGCGGGCGGTCGATGTCGCTGTCGTTGAGCGCGGTCGCGCCGGAGCCGGGCGTGACCGTCCGCTCGGTGCCTGTCCGGGTTGCGGCGTACAACTGGTCGCCGGGCCAGTTGGGGTCCGGAACTAACTCCACCTCGTTACGGCTCCACGGGCCGTGCCCGGCGATGTCTTTGTCGTAGGTGGTCGTCTGGGATGCGGGGACGGACGGCCCGCCGGACGGACGGCCGGAGATCGAGCTTTTCACGCGCGAGCGCCACGCCGGCCCGGCTGAAAAGGTCCACCGACCGGGGCTTTCTTCCCCGGCGGTTGCGGCGCCGGCCAGTGCCATGACCGCGAATAAGGCGATTCCCTTCATCAATCCGGTTTTTTTCATGGTTCTCTCTCCTTTCAGTTCAACCTTAATCAGCCTCCGGGGCAACGAACGCGCGGAAGAAGGCGCTGCCGCCCTCCGGCCTGTCGACCTCCAGCGTGACCGTGCCGTCCTCCTCGAGTTCGGCGGGATCCGGGAACCAAACCTCGCCGTCGTCGCCGAGCCGGGCACGGTACTCCACCCAGATGGAGGCAGGGTCAAACTCGCCCCACTCCGGGTATCTCTCGACAATGACGCCCAGGACTACCCGGCCGGACGGGGCGAAGCCGATCTTGTAAATCCGCAGGCCCGTGATGATGCCGTCGGTCCGCACAGTGACGTTGTGCATGCGTTTCGTCAGGTTCGTCATGTACGCCTCGTCCGCGGCCAGCACCGGGTCGAGGTGCAGCGTCACGCCGTCCGTGTCAATTCCCGCGTTGCTGAAGACGTAGGATCCCAGTTCGGGTCTTCCGAGGATCGTGATCTTCTGCAGGTTGCGCGTGTTGTTGAAGGCGCGGTTGCCCAACGACGCGACTTCGGCGGGGAGCGTCAGCTCCGTCAGTCCCGTTGCGCCGGAGAAGGCGTATGCCCCGATATGGAGGGCGGCGGGTTGCGACGGATTGCGCCAGTCCCGGGTGTTCGGGAAGACGAGGCGCGTGATCGTCGGGATCGACAGGAAGGCCTGGTCGCCGATGCTCGTGCAGAAGACCGGGATGTGCACCTCGGTCATTCCGCTCGTGGAGTTCGCGAATGCCGCCGGCGCGATAGCCGTGACAATGAGGCCGTCGATCATGTCGGGCAGGGTGAGCTTGTCGACCTGCTGGCTCGGATCCTTGAACCCGGTGATGGTGATGGTGCCGTCGGCGTTGTTGGTGTAGGCGAAGATCGAGGCAGGCGTGCCGTCGGGGGCGGCTGTCCAGCGCGCGTGCAGCGTGTGCGGCGCGTTGTAGAGCAGCACTTCGCCGGTCACGGCCTGCGCCGCGCCGTTCGTGCAGCCGTCAAACCAGCCGACCAGCGTGTAGCTGTCGCGCGCCGCGTCCGGAAGCGCACCGTAGACGGCGACGTGAACTTGCGTAATGACGCTGGAGCCGTCCGCGAACGTGCCGCCCGTGGCGTCGAACACGACCGGCACAGGGATCGGCGTGTAGTAGTACGTCCGGCCGATCACCGGGTCGCCGGTGAAGGTGCCGCCCGTGCCCGCGAGCATGCCGGTGTTCCAGCCCGCTGCGGGATTCGCGCCAGCGGGGATGCCCCAGGTCGGGGCTGTTCCCTCGGCGTACAGCGTGATGCCGGTGCAGTCCTTGAACATCTCCTCGTAGCAGTTGTTGGCGAGCTGCGTGGCAGGCAGTTCCGGCAGGCGCGTCAGGCCGGTGCAGCCCTCGAA